>JAFKGL010000051.1 GCA_017307065.1 Candidatus Paracaedimonas acanthamoebae | reverse complement strand
CTTTAAATACTTTGATCCATCACAGACATCGCAATCCTATCAATGCCTTATCCCATCTCTTAGCTGGGCTCATCAATTACCAAATCAGAGACGACAAACCTTCCTTACATTCAATCCTCAAACTTAATTCTTAAACACAGTTCGGGTTAATTTTATCATAAATGCGTTCTGCAATTCTGTACTCTCTCCAAGCTTTGGAGAGGTCCTTTTTTCTCTCATAAATTTCCCCTAAAACAAGATGTGCCCATCCTTGAAGAAAGATTTTGTCTGAGCCATTTACAAGCTTATTACAATGCTCAATGGCTTGAGTGACGCACTTTAATCCTTTAGCTAAATCATTTTTAAAGAGATAGTTAGTTGCCATAGTAATTTTTAGGCGGACGGCCTTATAGTCGCAATCACTGTTGCAAATTTTCATGAGCTCGTCATAGCAAATGGTTGCCAGTTTTAAGGATTCTTCAAAATTTCCTAATCTTGCTAAAATTTCTGCTTTACTAATTTTTACAAAAAGGTAAGGAGGCTCTGGTAATCTACCTTCCTGAATACTTTTGAGTGATTTATTGATTAAAGAGAGTGCTTTTTCATTCTGACCCTGAAACATAAGCATGTTTGCATAAACAGAGAAGAAAATGCAATAATAAGAAGGATTATTAACATCTCTTAAAATTGGCTCTGCCTTTTTAAGAGCTTCCAAGGCGTGTGTAATATTTCCTTGTATACTATAGTAGTCTGGGAGGTTGTTAATGAGAGCAAAAAGCTGCTCTGCTTTTGAAATTTTATGGGGCTCTTTTTCTAAGAGTGCAATGCCCTTAAGGGTTAAATCGATAGCTTTGTTAACATCTGTGAGTAACGTTATGTTGCCAAGGGTATTATGTAATCTGCCTTTTGCAAAGTTATTGACATTCTTACCTTTTTTGATTGCTTCTTCTGCTTCATAAGCCCATCGATCACCAAATTCAAAATCAGCAAGTGAGAAAACAGCTACACGAGCTAAATCAATTTTAAGTTCAAGAGAGTTTTGAATATTAGCATGGTCTGCATCAATATCCTCAATAAGAGTTTTCATATGTTCATAGTAATCACTCCGATCAGAAACAAACTTTTCTAATTCATGTGGCCCCCCTGAAAAGTGAGAGCGAAAATATTTAACCCATAATGCCTGGATTTCACTCTTTGTACCCTCTGGAAGGCTTTCTTTAAGGGCGACCTGGATTAAGGGATGCATCTTATAGATGCTTACCGCGTTATTTTCTCTTGTTGTGTCAACCGTAA
Organism: Candidatus Paracaedimonas acanthamoebae; assembly: GCA_017307065.1. NCBI lineage: Bacteria > Pseudomonadati > Pseudomonadota > Alphaproteobacteria > Holosporales > Caedimonadaceae > Candidatus Paracaedimonas > Candidatus Paracaedimonas acanthamoebae. Next base: position 1,467 of record JAFKGL010000051.1, on the reverse strand, counting down.
GATAAAGGGAATTCACTAGATCATAAATAAGCTCATGCAGGAGATCTTTATTGATGCCAAGCAACCCCGCACACTCTTTTATGGTGTCCTCTTTAATATGGTTTGGATGGAGGAAGGCTAGAAATGTTAATGCCTTATAAGCGTTGAGATTTTTCTTCTTTAAGTCTTCAAATGTTAAAGCAAGGGTGGCAAAAACCGTTTCTTTATAATTGATGCTTTCTTCATCGGTATCTTTGTTGACTTTTTGGTGAAGACTCTCAAGATAGCTTCTTTTCTTCTCAAAAAGCTTCTGGTATTCATCAGGTGTCATCGAAGGTAGTGCTCGGATAAGAACACCAGCTTGTGTTAAGGCTAAAGGATAATCTCCGAGTAAAGATGAAATTTTATCAAGCTTATCTTTAGGCCACTCAATAAACTTTTCTAAAAGTCCAATTGAGTCTTGCCGATTGAGCTTTTCGATGTGCACTTTCCTACACTCCACATTTAGGCTTCTTGATGTCATAAGAATAAACTTATCCTTCTTATCTTTAAATGTCGTCAATATACTTTTAATCTCTTGAGATTTATCACCATCTTCTAAAATGATTAAGTTTTTCTTTGAACTCTCTGGAATCCAGGATTTTAGGATTTGAAGGGACGTATCCAATGTAAGGTAATTCTCAGGGATTTTCTCAAGAGGGGTTGCACATCTCTGATTCCAGGAACGACCAAAATTAATAAGCTGAGCACGAATATCGCCTGTACACTCTAGCTTTAATATAACGTTATACTTATCCTTATTTTTCCATGAGAATTCTTGAGCGAGTGCGCTCTTTCCAATTCCAGGCAGGCCTACAAGAGCAACAATATTTTCTGACTTGAAAATACTTGATACTTTACTAAGTTCTTCTTTACGGCCTTGAAAGAAGGTATTTCCTGTTGGTATGTGATATGTAAACTCTGCGCCATAACTTGCCTGAGATGTAAGAGAGATAAATATTAAGAGAATAAAGAGGGTAAGCTGCATAAAAGTTATTTGCCTCGAAACTGTATAACATTTGCAGGTACAATCTTTTCTAGAGGAAATGCTATAAGTGGAATTTCAATAATTGTACTGTTTCTTGGAGGCGCAAGTTCATTCTTAACTTCAATGTTGATGTTGGCTCCTTCTGCTAACTTTAACACCCTATCATTCTCTAAAGAGAACAAATCCCCCCTTTTATGAGAGAAATCATGTGTAAAAGTCTTAATCTCATGTATATAACCTTGATCAATGATATCAACTACAAGAGTATCGTTATTAATTCGAATAAGAATATTGATAAAGCCTGCATGCGGGGAGCGTTTAATAATATTTTTTAAAACATTGATAAATAAAAGCTCAATAATGAGCGGATCGTGGTTAATGATCCCAGGCATACTGTGTTGAAAGCTAATCTTAACCTCTTTGTTGTAAATGTCAGGGAATAAAAAGAGGATGCTCTTGTG
>JAFKGL010000050.1 GCA_017307065.1 Candidatus Paracaedimonas acanthamoebae | reverse complement strand
GACTTTCTAGCTCTTCATCATCACCATGGAAAAATCTTTCAACTGAACCTTCCACTAATCTTTCCCCTCAATCTAAGCCTCATAATCTTGCTTATGTCATTTATACTTCAGGTTCTACAGGTAAACCTAAAGGCGTATTGATAGAACATCGCGGAATAATAAATCGCTTAATCTGGATGCAAACTCAATATCAATTGAATTATGCAGACCGTATTCTTCAAAAAACACCCTTTACCTTTGATGTATCTGTATGGGAACTATTTTGGCCTTTAATAAGTGGATCCATAGTAGTATTTGCAAAGCCAGATGGTCATAAAGATATCAAATACATTTTCAACAGCATCCATAGTAAAAAAATATCTGTAATTCACTTTGTTCCTTCTTTACTTGCTAATTTTTTAAATGAAATAGAGAATAGGAAAAGAAGTACTTTTCCTTTGAGACTTCTTATTACAAGTGGTGAAGCGTTATCATTTTCTCTAAAACAAGAAGCACTTTTTAGATTAAAGTCTCTACTTCATAACTTATATGGTCCTACGGAAGCATCTGTTGATGTCACTTATTGGAATTGCTCCAATAATAGTTACGGAAATATAATTCCCATTGGACGCCCTATAAACAACACCCAGATTTATATTTTAGATTCTCAAATGAATCCTGTTCCGGCAGGAGTAAGTGGAGAAATATATATAGGAGGAGTTGGCTTAGCAAGAGGATACCTCAATCGTCCAGAGCTTACAGCAGAGAAATTCATTCCCAATCCTTTTGTGAAAGAAGAAGATGCCTCCCAAGGACTAAATCTTCGTCTGTATCGCACAGGAGATTTGGCTCGTTATCTCCCAGATGGGAATATAGAGTTTTTAGGTCGTATTGATGATCAAGTGAAGATCAGAGGTTTCCGGATAGAATTGGGAGAGATTGAGGCAATTTTAAGTTTCCATGAGGATGTTGTTCAGTGTGTAGTTGTTGCAAGAGAGGATGAAGAAGGAAGCAAGAGGCTTGTTGCTTATATTGTTCTTAAAAAAGAGATAACTTCTACCTTAGAGAAAGAAGCTAGCATTTTATCTTCTTCTGGCCAAGAGTTTAGTGTTTTTAGGGGCGAGAAGGTTATTCAGGTTACAGAAAACCTAAGGAATTATCTTGCGCTTTCCCTTCCTGATTATATGATTCCTTCATTTTTTGTATATGTGGATAGGAATCCTCTAACATTCAATGGAAAGATTGACAAAAAGAGCCTTCCTACCCCTGCCCCTTCTTTATACAGTGTAGAACACTACGTAGCACCACAATCATCTCTACAGAAAGAACTTTGCTCTATCTGGGCCGAACTTCTAAGGCTTCCTATAGACAAAATTAGCATATATGATGAATTCTTCAAATTAGGTGGAAATAGTATTCTTGCAATAAGTTTAATGAGTAAGTTAAATACATTATATAAAACTCATTTGAAAGTCTCTGATATATTTAATTATAAAAGTATATATTTATTATCTACTGTAATAGAAAATAAAAGAAATATGTATGAACCTATTATAAAAATGAACTTATCTTATGCAAAAGAAATCATGTTTATGCTTCACCCTGGGACAGGAGGTTGTGAGGTTTATGCTTCATTAGCTAAATCATTAGCTAGTAAATTCAGTTGCTATGGGGTGGACTCTTACAATTTATATCACCCAGAAAAAATAGATAATTTACATTCATTAGCTCAATATTATTTATCTCATATAGATCAAATAATGACGCAAACAAACCAAAAAATATATCATTTACTTGGTTGGTCATTAGGGGGATTACTATCGTTAGAGATAGCCACTATTTTAGAAAAAAAAGGTTACAATAATATAAAAGTTTATTTATTAGATTCATCAATAAATGATGAATACTTATCAAATTTACAAAATACTCTCAATATTGAAGAACTGAAAAAAGAATATGAAAACTACTTATCTTTGGAGTGTAATGATACATCATACATAAAAAAAATTACATCCAACATGGAAGTTGAAAATATATTAGCAAAACATAATTTTTCATTTATATTAAAAAATACGGATATATTACTATTTAAAACCATGCTTCAAGATCATTTATTAAAATTAAATTTTTTTAAAAAACAATATACTTATCTACTAAGTAAAAAATATAATAATATAGATAAAATTACTAAAAAAAATATTAAATTAGTTAAATTAAAAAATGCAAGTCATGAGACCATATTGAGTCAAGAAAATATACTTGTTTCTCATATTTTAAATTTTACTAAATAAGTTGACATATTACAAACCTTAGGCTCGTTACACTGAGATAAATTGGTTTTTAGGACATTTTGCTCAAAGGTAAACAAGAGAGACTTGCTAAATGCTCTTTTTTAAATTGGTGGGCACAAATGAGACTGTTAAAAACCTTAGTACTCCAACTTAAAAGGTTCTTTATCTTTCAAAATTTCTATCAATTTGCTTGCTTCTATCCCCCTCAAACAAGATAGCTCTAATCTGCTTGGTCAATTCTATATCTTTATCTCTAATACTTTTAAAGGTTGGATCTTGCTTATAGAGCTCTTGAGCATATTTCTTTAAATTGGCGTCTGCTTGTTCTTTCTCAGCCGACGTACGTGCAAATTTTTGCTCATGGATAAGCGCTTTAATTCTTTCAATTGGAGTTTGGTCTGGTTTTGGTTGTTGATTACTCTGAGAATTTGTATTTTCTCTATTCTCTAATAACTCTTTTGCTCTTATGTGTTCACTGATGCTTTCTTGAGCAATACGAATCTCTTGTTGCTCAAGAATCTTAACTAAAAATCTTTCTGT
>JAFKGL010000049.1 GCA_017307065.1 Candidatus Paracaedimonas acanthamoebae | reverse complement strand
TGATTTGCTTTTTCATTCAGTTGATAATAAGTAAGTTCTTGGTCTTCAAAGATGATCGCTATATTATGGGGTGTTTGTTGGACTTGTTCTTCAAAAAGTTGATGAATAGTTTTATCTTTTGGATATTCAACATTTGTATCATTCCACTCATAAAGAAGCTTTTTTTTCTCTTCTTGACTCAGAAGGTCAATGTCTGAAATCTTTACATAAGGACAATATACAACAGTTTGAAGTATTGTTTCAAATTGCCGTATAAAATTCTGAATGAAAGTTTTGTCAAAAAGATCGGTGTTATATTCTATTCGGCCTATGATGCCTTCCGGCCTTTCATCTATTTCCATTGTTAAAGGGAACTTTGCTGTATCCGTATGAATTTCTAATTGACTTAACTCCCAATCAAGATCATTTTTATCCAGAGAAGGTTCAAGGACAAATGCTGCAGTTAAGGGTAATCTATCGTCCTGATTTTTCCGTATTAACTCCGATACTTTTTGTAAGGGTAATTCTTGATGCTCATAGACATCTAAAGCATTTTGATTAACTTTTGTGAGAAGTTCAGAAAAAGTAGGATTCCCAGAAAGATCATTACGAAAAATGACGCTGTTTAAAAGATTGCCAACCAGGGTATCTAAAAATGATTGATTCCGACCAGAAACAGCACTCACAATAGCTAAATCAGTTTGTCCTGTGATTTTGTAAAGGAGCACTTTGAAAACTGTGAGTAAGATTACAAAACGACTCACACCATGGTGATAGCTTAAATCAAATAATTTTTTACTTAAATCTTTGTCTAAGGCTAAAATTTCCCTTCTACCTTGAAACTCTATTGGAGTTTTCCCAAAAGAAACATCCTGAACACCCTGTAATAAGTTTTTCCAAAATTGGCTATCTTTAGAATAATCAACTATTCTTTTTTGATTCCACAAAGCATAATCTGTATATTGAAAATCAATCTTAGGCAAGTAAGGGAGTGTCTTATTTGAAAAAGCTTTATAGCAGTCTATTAGCTCAGGGAACAAAGTTTTATAGAGAGAAAAACCATCAATCACGATATGATGAGCAACAATACAAAGCTTGTAAAGAATATTATTTAACTTTATTAGCTTAAACTTTATAGGAGATCCGTTTTCAAGATCAAAGGATTTTTTTGCTTCCAACGTGGCTATTCTATAGGCTTCTTCTAAGCATGTTTTTGGATCTTTTATAGATGAAAGGTCTACAGATTGAAGATCAAAAAACTGATAGGGAGAAATGGATTGTACTGGAAGGCCTTGAAAGAGATAAATGCGTGTTCTTAAGATTTCATGACGTTTTACTATTTCATTCACACTCTTTTCAAGACAAGCATGGGAAATAGACATCGGCATCGTAATAGTGAATGGTTCATTATAGATAACGTTACCTTGGGCTTCCTGTAAATGGAGCCATATTTGCTCCTGGCTCGATGTAAGGGGAATATTTATTTTGTCTCCGACAAAAGTAGTAGGTTTTTGAAGACTAAATTCGACTTTTGGAAGAGACTCTACTTTTTTTGCTATTGCAAGGATTGTCTTATTCTTTAAAACATCTCCTACAGTGAGATTTACATTAAAGTATTTATTTACCTTTGTAACAATCTTTGCTGCCAGCAAAGAGTGACCACCAAGTGCAAAAAAATCACTGTGCACCCCAATCTTTTTAACTCTTAGTATTTCTTCCCAAATGTTAATCAGTACTTTTTCAATTTCTGTTTGAGGTTCAACATATTTTCCGATGTTCCGGTGTAGAGGTTTAGGCAATACCTTCTTGTCTATTTTGCCATTAGGGGTAAGAGGGAAAGAATCAAGAGTCACAAATGCAGAGGGCAGCATATAGCCCGGTAGTTTTTCTTCCAAGAAAGCCCCAAGTACCTCTGGATTAATACCAGAATCCTCTTCCAGAATTGTATAGGCTGCAAGCCTCTTATCGCCAGGTTCATCCTCTCTTAAAATCACAATAGCGTTTTTTACTTTTGGGTGTTGCTTGAGGAGAGTCTCTATTTCCCCCAGCTCAATACGAAATCCCCTGAGCTTTACTTGATTATCCATGCGCCCAATATATTCGATACTACCATCTTCCAGCCAACGGCAGAGATCTCCTGTTTTATAGATCCTTGTGTTTCGTCCTTCTTTCCTCTCCTGTTCGGTAGCAAAGGGATTTTCAATAAATTTTTTTGCCGTAAGTTCAGGTTGGTTAAGATATCCCCTGGCGAGCCCATCCCCTCCAATATAAAGTTCCCCAATGATACCTACAGGAAGGGTATTATAATTACTGTCAAGAATGTAGACCTTGGTATTAGAGAGGGGACGCCCTATAGGAACTGTATTTCCATAGGAAGTGATCTTCTCAACCTCGTAGGCTGTCGTAAATGTTGTGCTCTCAGTGGGACCATAAACATGGGTTAATTGTTTAGGAGCACCCTCTTGGAGAGCCAGATTTACTATCTCAGGATTGACAAGTTCACCTCCAAATAACACAAATCTAAGATTCTTAAAGATACTTGGTTTTTCATGGACCAGTCTATTAAACAAAGCCGTAGTTATGAATAAGCCATCGACCTTTTGATTACTTAAAAAATTACTAAAATTTTGTGCAGAAAAAATGATATTTTGGGGAATAAATATTAATTTGGCTCCATTGAGCAAAGATCCCCAAATTTCAAAAGTTGCTGCATCAAAAGCAGCATTAGCTAATTGGGCTAAGATAAAAGAAGATTTAATTGTAACGTAATTCTGGTTAAAGATAAGTCTGTTAACGCTCTTATGTTCTATCAATACGCCTTTAGGTTTACCTGTAGAACCTGAAGTATAAATGACATAAGCAAGATTATGAGGCTTAGATTGAGGGGAAAGATTAGTGGAAGGTTCAGTTGAAAGATTTTTCCATGGTGATGATGAAGAGCTAGAAAGTC
>JAFKGL010000048.1 GCA_017307065.1 Candidatus Paracaedimonas acanthamoebae | reverse complement strand
AGCTAGTTTGGTTCGACATAGGCGATGATAGTCCTTGGTGGTACAGTTGAGGGGGGGCTTTTAGCCTTGTGTTATCGACCGCGTAAACTCGCGGTAGCTGTCGGTTCCTACATTGACAAATAGACGCAATTTTCCCAATGTCAGTTACTAGTCAACCAAGATGATCTTATGAACAGCAGGTGAACGGGGTAGATTGTGATCCAAGACCAGAGGCGCGAAACAGTGGTTCGAAAGTGGAACGAAGTCCATTGTGCTGCCTGGATATGCTTCTGAGGTGCATTCTCAGCGCTGAAAGTGTAGAATGTCAAATGTAACGTACCAGAGAAGGATTTCTACGAGTCAGTGACGTTGTTCAAAGCTGCAAAGTCGTTTAGCCAAAGGAACCGACGAAAGAATTACCAATATCTCCACTCCTTGGACCAGATCTCCTGTTCCAATGTGCGAATTTCCGAGAGGGTGCCACTGTACGTTGAAGTGAGCCGGTTAATGAGTGTAGTCGTAGGGTGAGAGCGAGACTGAGGCCATCTAAGATGGTAGCCTCGTTTTGACCCTCTCGACCGGCCGCTTCGATCAGTTCTTCCTCGTCCACCACTGTGTGCATTGCCTCACCATGAACTCCAGCCTCGCTTCTGTACGCCACACTCTCTCACCCTTCTTAATGACTCTCGCACAACCCGCAACAGGCTCATGGAGGGCACAAATTGCTTGGATTCCACGAAGATTTGCATCTCTCATTTTCTGACCCTGGACAACTTGCTTTGTGGCCCAATTGCAGACGTACCTTCGCAAGGTGGCCGTGCGCACCGTTTCGCGCCGTGTTGCCACTTCGTCGCGCGCCTCTGTGCGCAGATTCGCCTCGTCGAAATCCGTCGCCTCCATCGGCTCCCGTTATCTGGCCACCACTCGCATCGCGGCGAGCATGAAGCAGATGTCCGTTGCGCAGATTCGCAAATACACCTCTTCTCCAAAGCCAGTTGCCGAGCGCATCGCTGAGCAGGTCAAGGCATCGCCTGTAGTGGTTTACATGAAAGGAACGCCCAAGTCGCCTCAGTGTGGCCTCTCTCGCGCCGTCGTCGAAGTATTGCGCAGAGAGAACCTCGCCAAGTATGACTACTACAACATTTTGGAAGACGAGGTCCTCAGACAAGGAGTGAAGGATTATTCCAATTGGCCCACAATTCCTCAAGTCTACATTGGAGGAGAGTTCGTTGGTGGATGCGACATCTTCCTCGATATGCACGGATAGGGTACCTTGACTGAGGCCCTACAGAAGGCCGGTGCCGAGATTCAGGAACACTAAAAGAGTGTCATGAAATTGTAAACGACCTAAAAAAAAAAAAAAAAAAAAACCCCTTGATTGCTATCTTGACGCTGGTCACTTAGGGTGATTTATGGTGCCTATAGACAGGAAGGTAGTACTTCTATGTA
>JAFKGL010000047.1 GCA_017307065.1 Candidatus Paracaedimonas acanthamoebae | reverse complement strand
TGCGTGACAGGCACGGTGCACGTGGGGAATGGTGGTGAAAGGAAATGGTGATGGACCGATTCGTGATGGAAAGGTTTGGGAGAGATCGAAAGGTGACAGGTTCGATCTATAGGCTGCTTGAGATTCTCGGGACACGCCCGAGAATGACGCAGGTTGGATATGGTTGTGTTCCTTGGCGAGATGGAAGAAGAAAGGATAACAACTTTTATTTGGTCATCCTCGGCCTTGTGCCGAGGATCCCAGGCCACCAGACGATGTCAATAAGTCACCAAAAGGCCCTCAGTGTGCGTGACAGATGCAGTGAAGAAAGGGAAAAGGAGAAAAAGATGTAAAAACTAAATGGATCCATAAGAGTTTCTGGGCGTACGGTCCGCAAACTCAAAAACAAAAGAAAAAACAAAAAAGAATAAATAATTTAAATAAATTAAACAGGAGGTTACATGAAAAATTATTTTAAAAAATTAGGAAACATCTGGCCAACAATAAGCGGCCAGAAGAACAACGAACAAAAAGCAAGCCGTGTTGGAAAACTGATTGCGTTAAACCAAGTGGGACGCCCCCAATGGACCCCCAGGCAGTACGATGCTTTGACAGTTGAAGGATATCAAAAAAACATCATCGTCTATCGGGCTGTTAGTTTGATCGCACGCGGCGCAGCCAGTGTGCCATGGCGACTTTATAAGAATAATGAAGAGCTTTTGACGCATCCTCTTTTAACATTGTTGCATCATCCAAGTCCCCGACAAGGTGGCTCTGCCTTTATTGAAGCTGTTTTGTCGTATTTGTTGTTGGCTGGAAATAGTTACATTGAAATTGTCTCAGACATGAAAGGGCGGCCCGCGGAACTTTATCCTTTAAGGCCAGATCGTGTGCAGATTGTTCCAGGGGCCGCAGGGGTGCCACAGGCTTTTGAGTACACGGTCAATGGGACAAAGCGACAACTGAATGTCGATCCCACAACCGGATGGTCTCATGTTCTGCACTTAAAGTTATTTCATCCTCTCAATGATTGGTATGGAATGAGTCCGATTGAAGCAGCGGCCTGTTCGATTGATCAGCACAATACGGTGGCAAGTCATAATCTTGCTTTGCTGCAAAATGGAGGTCGACCGTCGGGGGCTCTGTTGGTCGGGCGAAATGATCGCGATTTAAATCTGACAGATGAGCAACGGCAAGAGTTGCGCGACGATGTTCGGGCTCTTTACCAAGGACAAGATAACGCAGGACGGATCCTCGTTTTGGAAGGTGATTTTGAGTGGCAAGAAATGGGACTTTCGCCCAAAGATCTCGACTTTATCGAAGGAAAAAGTATGACGGCACGTGAGATTGCACAAGCTTATGGAGTGCCGCCGATGTTAGTGGGAGTTCGGGGCGATGCGACTTTTTCAAATTACCGAGAAGCGCGCTTTCATCTGTGGGAAGATACGATCTTGCCTTTATTGGATTATTTGACGGATGAGTTGAATCGATGGTTGGCGCCGCAATTTGAACCAGGTCTGAAGCTGGTTCATGATGTGGACCGAATCCCGGCTTTGGCGCAACGGCGAGAAGAGGCTTGGTCCAAAATCGCCAATGCTTCTTTTCTGACGATAAACGAAAAGCGTCATGCAGTGGGGTATGTTCCTGTCCCCCATGGCGATCAGATTTAAGCAACCCATGGAAAGGAAAAAACAATGAAACTGAATAAAATTTCTTATCCGATTGAGCTTAAATATCTGGAAGAAGAGGGTGTCTTTGAAGGTTATGCCAGTGTATTTGAACACCTTGATGATCATGGAGTTCGTGTGATGAAGGGAGCTTTTATGGATTCCTTGCGGCACTGGTGGCATTCGGGGCAAGTGCCGAAAATGCTGTGGCAGCACGACCCCAGTCAACCGATTGGGGTTTGGGAATCTCTCGAAGAAGATGGTCATGGGTTGCGCGTGAAAGGACGATTACTGCTGGACGTGCAGCGTGGCCTTGAGGCCTATACATTGATGAAAGCCGGCGTTTTAGATAGTTTATCAATTGGGTATCGCGTGCTTGAGGCGCGACCAGGGAAAAAATCGGGTGAGCGACTTTTAAGCAAGCTTGAGCTACATGAAATATCGCTGGTGACCTTTCCAGCCAATGATCGAGCCAAGATTACACAGGTGAAAAACTTGTTCACTCAAGAATCCGAAATGATCCAGCGCATTTATGCCTTGGTCTCGTTGTTGAAGGATTGGAGTTTATGAAGTGTGCAACAGCCATGATGGAGCTAGAGGCATCTGAGTGACCAAGCTTCATGAGAGAGGCTTGGTATTCAGAAGATTATCCATTTGAGTTTTGAGCGGTAGGAATTTGTTTTATTAAATTGATTCCTTGGGCTGCAACCGCATCAATCCGGGGAACAAAAGCATAAAAGACAGTCCCATAATGATCTTCTTGTGATATCTGCCCCTTAATGGTCATGTTTGTTCCATCCATACTGATGCTCATGGCGTTGTTAAGGGTAGAACCTTGAGGTAAAAAATGTCTGAATAAAGATTCGATTGGGTACGTGCCAATATTTATATCCCACACAAAGGCTTTTTTTGTATTTTGGTGATCCTCACAATACCCCACAATGCGTCTGCCATCTGCGCTTATGGCTGTCGCAAAACTGTTGATATATCTTGGAGAAATATGAAGAGGCTTCATAAAACCGCCAGCCCTCACGGGTAAATTAAGCTCATGAGCCTTTTGTAAAGCTTCAGGGGGGGCTCTTCGCCATATAAAAGCTTTCGCATTGGGTTTATCACCATATTGAAACCTCTTCACTTTATAAGAAATTCCAACAACAACATTGCCGTCGGCACTGACAGCAGAAGCTTCACTTTCCATATCGCCTTCTAAGGTCCCCAAGGAACGCATCCCATCGGTTTCTGTCCAGATAAAGGCTTTACGCTTATTGTTATCGGCTCCATCATCAGAGATTCCGACAATCGTGGATTGGTTAAGGCTAATAGCCAGGGCACGACTTTTTTCTCCATTATTGATTGTTCCAAGAAACTGGACACTTTCATCTTCTCCTGTAAGGATCCATTGAGCAGCCTTTAAATGAAGGTAGGAGGCGTCAGGGTCTCTGGCTTCACCCACAATGACTGTCTTTTCTTGAGATGCAGCTATGCCAGTGGCTTTGCTAAATTCCTTATCCACATCTTCTAAATGTTCGAAGGTATTTTTAAGATAACGCACCTCTTCTGTTCCTTTTGTCAAAACAGCTGTTCTTCTCCTGTCATTTCGCATTGTTGCCCCTGCTTCGGTCCCCACACTGAGTGAGCCAGAGGCATCTACTGCATGCACAACAAAACCCTCCTCTATATTAGATTGGTGAGAGAGATAACACTGCCATCCTTGGGAAACGCGAGTTAAAGTACAAACGTAAGCTTCTTCATCTCCATAATTTTCAGAATCATCTTCCTCGATTAATTCTCCCTCCTTATGGTATCTTCCCACAACAGTTAAGCCATTTCCACTAACAAGGGCAGGAAACTCGGGGGACAAGTAATGAAGGGGAATGATCTCAGCTGAAATTGAGCGTTTAAGGAGATACTGATAAAAAGAGACGGTTTTTTGAGGGAAGGCTTTTGGTTCTTCGCCTTCTTTGTGAGAAAGTTGGAGATATCGATGAGTTCCAGGGATTCTTTTAGCATAGTTTTCCCAGATACTTGGGGTATTGATCACGTTGCCTAATTGTTTGCAGGTTTTAGCTAAAGCAACCCCATCTCTTATCTTTATATC
>JAFKGL010000046.1 GCA_017307065.1 Candidatus Paracaedimonas acanthamoebae | reverse complement strand
CCTCAATTTAGGCAACATTTAAAAGATATTTTTTCTTTATCTAAAAGCTCTTTAAAATTCACAAGAAGAAATGAATTAGACTTACCAAATGTACCTAGAGATTTTACGCATTTCTATTTTCATAGTGAGCAAGCAATTCTTATCTATCTGATGCAAAAAAAAGATGAATACTTATCTCAAATTTTACCCCAAATAGCAAAAGGTGCAACGATTACCACTTTCTTGCTAAATATCATCTCTTCTAATGATATGTGTCAAAGATGCGGAGATACATTCTTCCGAGCAATAGAGGGAAAGAATGTAACAAATATATGGGGATCTCTTATAAATAAAGAGATACATATAATTCCTCCAGAAGGACTCCGTTTTTTCGTTGCATGTGTTGGCCTTCAAGCATATCCTGAGAATGGCATTATTTTAAGAGATAATGAAGGCCAAGAAATATGCAGTCTTTCTTCTGTAACAAGGGATGGTACAGATGAGGTTGGCATTGATTTATTAAGTTATCAATATCCTACAGTTGCGCAACATTATTTATCGGCACCGAAAAAGGAGTCCAAATCATGAAAAACTTATCAATCCTTTTATTATCAATTTTATTTTTAGTTTCTTCCCCTTTACTCCATGCAACCATGTTAGAGGAGCATAGAGACAGTCCTATACCTTCCGGATTTCAAGCAGGAGTACCCGCCGTGGCTGAGGATGATTTTATTGGCCAATTATTTCTTAAAAGATTACAACCATCTATAGGTAGTGTAGATATTTCTATACAACTTTTTCTGAACTTTAAAAAACTCATAGCTGAAGATAAATTGACTGCGGAAAATGAAGAGTTTCTCAAAAAAATATTAAAAGATGAAGATTTTGTAGCCATATCTAATCATGGATGGGAAGCTGAACACACCGAAGATACTAAGTTAACATTTATGTGTTTGCGTTTGGCAGCTATAGGAAATCGCATGACTGATCAAGATCAGTTAGCACATTATTATTTAGGCAAAAAAGACTATAAGAGTGCAGCAAGGTGGTATTTAACTTCGGCTCTCAACGGTAATTCCGATATTCTTGCTGTGCTTTATAGAATAGACGACGAAACAAGTATCCTTCAACACCTCACTTCTGAAGGCCTTCCACAAGCTATGGACATCCTTGAAGCTTATTGGAACAGCCAAGAGGCAGCGGATTGATCCGTAGGGGTTAAGCTTCGTTTTTACTGAAGAACTCTAAGAATGTTTATTGACAAGTTAAAAATTCTCCTCCTTGCCCTCCTGTTTACGGCAAGCCATCCCATTGGTACTTATGCCTGCGACGACCAAGTTCAAAGAGAAGATAAAAAAAGACCGCGACTAAAAATTACAGAAATTTCATCTACGACTTTTTCTTCTCCCGAAAATAGCGATGACGAAACTTCGGAAAAACCTCTCCGTAAAAATCCAAAACTACAAAAAGATGAAACACCTTCCAGGTCTGCGTCAATTGACGGGATTCTCTCTACTCAGCACTTAGTTTCCTCCCCTTTACTCCATGCAACTATGTTTGAGGAGCATAGAGACAGTCCTATACCTTTCGGATTTCAAGCAGGAGTACCCGCCGTGGCTGACGATGATTTTATTGGCCAATTATTTCTTAAAAGATTACAACCATCTATAGGTAGTGTAGATATTTCCATACTACTTTTTCTGAACTTTAAAAAACTCATAACTGAAGATAAATTGACTGCGGATAATGAAGACTTTCTCAGAAAAATACTAAAAGACGAAGATTTCATCACAATATCCAATCATGGATGGGAAGCAGGACATTCTGGGAATTATGACTTACAATTTGTATGCCTGCGCTTAGCCGCTATAAAAGACCTTATGGCTGACCAAGAAAAATTAGCCTACCATTACCTAGACAAAAAAGACTATAAGAGTGCCGCAAAATGGTATTTACGTTCTGCTCTTAACGGTAATTCCGATATTCTTTCTGAGCTCTATAGAATAAATGACGAAACACATATCCTTCAACATCTCACCTCTGAAGGCCTTCCACAAGCCATGACCATGCTTGAGGCTTATTGGAAAAGTCAAGAGGCAGCGGATTGATCCTTTTTATTGGTGAATCTTTACTTCATTGAAAAATTCTAGAGAAAAGGGATTTAAATCCCCTTTTTACCCCCGAATCTTCTCAAGCATAAAAGCAAAATCCTTCGTCTTTGATCCCCGAGACGAGCCAAACTCAAAAGCGTATGCATCTTTTAGGCACGCCCCAAAAATCCCCGCAATCGTTGAAATAATTCCCACGGCCTCACCAGGTAATTTACTTTGATAAAGGGCCAAAGCAACCAAACACGCAATCAACCCTAAAGCGGCTGCACACACCATAATATCTGCTCGATAATTATAACGCCCCACCGCCGCTAACGCCGAATCGCGGTGACGCGCCCCTTCCCGATCTTGGAGGAATGCTCGCTCCATATCATGGTCCAGTTTTGCGATCATTTTTTGAAACGTGAGAAGCAACTTTGGATCTTCTTGGATTTTCTTAACAGCCTCACTCGCCTCTTTGGTGTTGGCAACTTTCTTGGCTAAATCCACAACTTTGGCCGCCACCATTTGGGTTGAGGAAAGAGAATCATCAGACTGCGAAAACCATCTGGCAATCGTCGGCGCCATTTCAGCTAAAATCACGGCGGTTGCTGATAACGGAAGTGACATTTTAATTCCTTTCCTCAGAGGACTCTGACGCTAATTTGAAAAAAATATGCTGCCCGAGTTGAATCTTGGGTTTCTTTTGCTGACTCCAAGCGGGCGGCTTTGACATCGTGAGCGCATAATAATGATCACTCCCGTGGGTTAAGTCGGGCCATTGAGAGGTCGCAACGGATTCAGCCACCTGATGACAGAGGTGAAAGAGTCGATCTTGCTCAATCTGAGAAGACATGAGGAGAACTCGATTAGGATCTTGAGGGTTCCAACAAGAAAACTGAAAAGGTTTATGACAAATTTCTGTGATTGTTTTCCCATACCACGTTTTGGCTTTAAGCCGATTCATCACGACATTGCCAACAGCAATAAGAGCTGCGATCCCGCCGTCACGACGTCCATATTCTCCTCGAGCTTCCCCATAAATAGTCCGCGCCAAGATATCAATTTCTTCAAGATTATTTATTATTTCCATGGCTTATTCTCCAATCATTTGGTGATCGGAAAATCGATACCAGGCTTTACCATCCGCATAGATCGGCGAAACTTTTTCCACCTCAATCAATAAGCCCATCATTCCTGGATCCGCCGCAGGAAGGTTCGACGGAATGAATAAAGGCAACTTTGGAGGTAACGCCTCGCTCTGAGGAGGCTGCCATAAGACTTGCCAACACTCACGCTCTTGATCAAAATAATCGCTCTTATGGGCTTTCAAACATAAGTAGAGCGCTGACTCATGACGCACAAGATCATAAATGCCATAGTCTTGCAGCGCTTCCCATTCGCCCCTTCCCTGAAAATGAGGGATTGGAAGGCGCACACGCCCCACTGTTATTCCATGAAGTCCTTGGATGATAAGCTCATCACCTTCTAAAATGATCTGCGAAATACCTCCCTCTTGAGATTCCTGCGATTCTAAAACCGCAAGCCGCGTATCAAGATCTTTAAAGTTTTCATCCATCTCTTCTATTGTTAAAGGCGCACCCTTTTGAACTCGATAAATAAGTGTCATGGCGCTCTCCTATAAAGGTTTAAACGTAAGGGTAATATGATTGGTCGACGGATCAGGCTGCTCATACGCCATTGAGGTGTAAAGACAAGAATCGATTCCTTCGGCATCGTAAATCTTCAGACGAGCAGCGCCCGAAATCAACGCCCCGGCTAAAGACATCATGACCTCTCCTTTCACGGGGTCACAGAAGATCCATTCTTCCCCACCTTCTCGTCGAACACGGGGCGGAAGGATCCCCATTTGACGCAACTCTGAGGCTCGCAAAAGCTGTAAAGCCGTTGACTCATTTTCTCCTTGTTTAATCAGGGCAAAAATAGGCTCCATCTTCTTCAAGTCTAGGCCTCTTTTGAAATAACCGCCGTAAGCCAGTAAAGGATAGAGGCGCTCTCCCGTGACGCCATTTGGAGAGGTGGTCAACCAAAAATCACCCTGAGGAAACTCTTTTTGGTGCAACAAACTTTGCGATTGAAAAGCAAAATCTTTTCGGAAGATTTCTTGATCCATTTCAAGGCCAACCTTAAAATTATCTAACTTTTCTCCTTGAAAAATATAGGTCTTTGCGTCCTTTACATAATGACCAAATCCCTTATATTTCACCTGAATTGCCTGATAGCGAGCATCTTCACCCACCTCTTGGACATCCTCGAGTAACGCTTCTCGACGATAAAAAGATTGAGGCGTAAGCGTTCGTCCGGCCAACGTCA
Organism: Candidatus Paracaedimonas acanthamoebae; assembly: GCA_017307065.1. Taxonomy (NCBI): domain Bacteria; kingdom Pseudomonadati; phylum Pseudomonadota; class Alphaproteobacteria; order Holosporales; family Caedimonadaceae; genus Candidatus Paracaedimonas; species Candidatus Paracaedimonas acanthamoebae. The sequence continues at coordinate 866 of JAFKGL010000046.1, read as the reverse complement.
AATCCACTTGAGTTTTATGATCTTCAATCGGAACTGCTGACAGCGTCGCGTGAAGCGTAATATAATCTGGCCAAGAGCGCGCCTCCATTAGCTCGATTTCTTCCAAGTCTGAAGAGCCGCGTGAGGATAAAATTCCTCTTTCTGTGGCTTCATCATCCCCTGCCATTAGATAAGGCGCAGATGGATAAGGTGTTGCTAGTCTTGCTCGTATTTCTTTCTCAAAATTCATTTTTATTCTCCCTGTTTTGTTTATTTATCTGTTTAATCTTTGTGTGCCTTTCGACACTTTTTTCTTTCTTTTTTTTCTTTATCAAAACCTCTTATTGCTTAGTTTTGATGGTCTGAGGTCCCCTATGAGAGTTCCCTCGGATTTTGTTTATGAGGTTAACCGTGACGTCTTTCCTCAGCTTACGTTCTGCTTTTCCTATGTCATGTCCTTCTCCTTTCTTTGTTTATCGTCACCCTGATAAAATCTAAGGATCCTTCTTCTTCTTTCCGGATTTCAGTTTTCATCATGTTTATTCCTATTCATCCCTGGCGGATGACAAGCGAAAGGTTGCTATCCCTCTCGCTTCTTTCAAAGAGTGCTTTCACCACTCACTTGCCCTTCTCTTTGCAACCTATGGGTCTTCTCCAACGAGCTCTCCCGTTTCTTAATCTGCGTCATTCTCAATTCTTATTCAGGTCTCACCTATGAGACATGGCCTCTCTCTTTTTCGTCATTCTCGGGCGTGTCCCGAGAATCTCAAGCAGCCTATAGATCGAACCTGTCACCTTTCGATCTCTCCCAAACCTTTCCATCACGAATCGGTCCATCACCATTTCCTTTCACCACCATTCCCCACGTGCACCGTGCCTGTCACGCA
>JAFKGL010000045.1 GCA_017307065.1 Candidatus Paracaedimonas acanthamoebae | reverse complement strand
ATGATTTTCATCTCTTCTTCCTCGTCATCACTGGGAGCGGGAGGAATGATTTTCATCTCTTCTTCCTCGTCATCACTGGGAGCGGGAGGAATGATTTTCATCTCTTCTTCCTCATCAAAAAAATTACCTAGATTTTTAAAGGCATCATCTTCTTCAATATCTTCTTGTGGAACGACATCAAGTTCTTCAGGTTGAGCCATTTGTAATGGCAACACAGGCGGCAACGGAATTTGAACTTCCTCGACATTCTCTTCTAGAGCAACATCAGGTTTCTGAGGTTGAGCCACTTGTGCAGGCAACACGGCAGGCAACGGAACTTGTTCTTCCTCAATATTCACCTCTGGAACTACATCAGGTTCCTGAGGTTGAGCCATTTGTGCAGGCAACACGGCAGGCAACGGAACTTGTTCTTCCTCAATATTCACTTCTGGAACTACATCAGGTTCCTGAGGTTGAGCCACTTGTGCAGGCAACACGGCAGGCAACGGAACTTGTTCTTCCTCAATATTCACCTCTGGAACTACATCAGGTTCCTGAGGTTGAGCCATTTGTATTGGCACTACTGGCGGCAAAGGAACTACATTCAAATTTAAAGGATTATCTTGTAGCTGTGGCAGAGCAATTTTAATTGCCTTTTTTTGTTGCGCCTCCATCACTGTTGAAGAAGCTAAAAGACTTATGAGTGCAGAATGATCATTTTCCACTGGAGAAAAAAATGGCTGCGGCACTTGGTTTTGGGGGAGATTTGTAGATTTCTGAAGAGGAGTTTGCATAATAATATCATCTAATTCAATCTGCACAGCTTTCCCTGAGGGAAGAGACATAAAATCATCATCTTCAAGATAATAGCTGCTTGCTTGAACCTTAAATGACGTTATCGATAATAATAACGCAAGGGCAGTTGTCCCTACTAATTTCTTCTGCATTTAATTTCTCCTCTTAACGTTCAATGAATAAAACTTAACAAGAATCTAATGGATATTATGCTAATTTTCCATTTTAAAACTTCTTTCCATACATACAATCTCATTCTGAAAAAATATAAGAGAAAAGGTAATTAATGAGTTCAATTTTTACCTTGTTTTCAACACAATCTGCTAATTTTATTAGATTTATATTTTTTGAAAAGTTAATAATTTTGGCAAAAAAATCAAATAACTATGACCTTATGTCGAAAGTTTTGTGGCCTATAAGCAACCTGATTTGGCACGGTATTTTAACGAACAGAAAGAAGCTATCAAAGAATTACCTTTCCGAATCGGCTATGGATACGGCAAGGTTCCCTCCAATCTCTTGATTGCAATGCCGCCTATTAAAAGTGCGGGGCCAACCAACTAATACGAACTAAGAGTCACTTCTAATTTCTTAGGAAGCATCCAACCTTAAAATACGATAGGCCTCTGAAGTCAATTGACGCCCTCTTGGGGTTCGTTGTAAAAAACCTTGCTGGATCAGATAAGGTTCCACCACATCTTCTAAGGTATCCCGCTGCTCAGAAAGAGCCGCCGCCAGCGTTTCTACACCTACAGGTCCCCCATTATAGACGCGTGCAAGTTGATTAAGATATTGTCGGTCTAAGGCATCCAAGCCCTCTTGATCAACGCCTAACCGGTTGAGGGCCTGTGCACAGAATTCAGCATCTGCTTCTGGGATTTTCATCACTTCCGCAAAGTCCCTAATTCTTCTTAAAAGGCGTCCCGCAATACGAGGCGTTCCTCGTGCCCGATGAGCAACCGCTTTGATGCCATCTGCCGTCATGGGAAAAGAAAGAAGCCTTGCGGCCCGGGCAACAATCATCTCGAGTTCTGCCGGCGTGTAATACTCAAGTCGGAGCGGAATACCAAAACGATCTCGCAAAGGAGACGTAATCAAGCCTGTTCGCGTCGTTGCAGCAACTAAGGTAAAAGGCGGCAAATCGATTCGAATAGAACGCGCTGCCGGCCCTTCTCCAATGATCAAATCAAGCTTAAAGTCTTCCATTGCCGGATAAAGAACTTCCTCAATCGTGGGATTCAGCCGATGAATCTCATCAATAAAAAGAACGTCTTTGGGCTGTAAGTTGGTTAAAATCGCCGCAAGATCACCTGGTTTATTAATGATTGGCCCTGTGGTTGCTCGAAAGTTAACCCCCAATTCAGTCGCGACAATCTGCGCAAGTGTCGTCTTTCCTAACCCAGGAGGTCCATAAAAAAGGACATGGTCTAAAGCTTCCTCTCGTTGGCGTGCCGCTTCAATAAAAATTCTCAAATTTTCACGGACGGATTGCTGACCAATAAAATCTTGAAGAGAGCTTGGGCGCAAAGATTTTTCAGGAAAATCTTCATCAAGACTATTCGGATCTGTGAGTCGTTCCAGGTGCAAGCTTTATATCCTCGCAAGTTTTGTTAAGCTTAAACGGATTAAGTCTTCAATTGTAGCATCTTTCCCAGCTTTTTGTTGGGCAAAATTTAAGGCTTCCTGCGCTTCGCCCAACTTATAACCTAGATTAGTTAAAGCTGATAAGGCATCTTGAGCCGCCACTGTTGGCAATGAAAATCCTTGATTGATATCCAAAGTCCCTATCGGCATTTGCTTATTGACCTTGTCTTTCAGCTCATGAACCAAACGCATGGCGAGTTTTGGCCCCACACCTTCTGCCTGGGCAAAGAAATTCTTATCTTGATGCACGATTGCTTGCGCGAACTGGGCAGGTTCTGCAATCGATAAGATCGCAAGGGCCACTTTCATCCCCACGCCTTGGACAGATAAGAAGAGACGAAACCACTCTCTTTCTTCGCCTGTCTTAAATCCATACAATTGCATGAAATCTTCGCGAACAATCATTTCCGTAAAAAGGGTAGCGGTCTCGCCTATTTTCCCAAGTTTACTTAAGGTTTTTTGAGAGCAGAGAATGCTATAGCCAACGCCATTCACATCAATGACGACGCTATGGTCATAAGTTGAATCAATAAGGCCTGTTAATTTACTGATCATATACCATTCTTCCATCTTTTTTCGATTGAGGCGGTATGAACATGACAAATTGCCACCGCAAGAGCATCGGCGGCATCTTCTTTAACGCCTTTACAACCATATAATAACCTTTCAACCATCAGGGCAACTTGCTCTTTTGTCGCATGCCCGACGCCAACAACTGTTTTCTTGACGCTATTCGTGGCATACTCGGCCACTTTTAAGCCATGTTGCGCAGGCACCAAGAGAACAACGCCCCGAGCCATTCCTAATTTGAGGGTTGAGTTCGCATTCATATTCACAAAAGTTTCTTCAACCGCGGCTTCTTCTGGTTGATAGTGGGAAATAACAGCTTGCAATTCTTGATGAAGATCTCGAAGGCGATTTGCAAAATCAAGCTTCGTTGAGGGGCTAATCACGCCATGAGCCACGTATTTCAAGGCGTTTCCCGTCACCTTCACAATCCCCCACCCTGTATGCCGCAGTCCGGGATCCAAGCCAATAATTGTTGGCACTTCGTTTCTCTTTCTGCTATAGGGCGTTTAGAGTTCTAATGTTTTCAGCACAGATTCATCAATATCTTCATTTGAATAAACATTCTGAACATCGTCGTTATCATCCAGAACATCCAGAAATTTAAACAGGCTTTTTGCAGCATCCGCATCCAGAGGAACGGTATTTTGAGGTTTCCAAACAAGTTTTGCAGCTTGAGGATCGCCAAATTTAGCCATTAACATATCGCGAACCGCTGCCAATTCTTCAACCTTGCAATAGATTTCATGCTGGTCTTGGGTTGTCACGACATCACTAGCTCCCGCGTTAAGAGCCGCTTCAAACATAAGATCAGCGCTTGCTTTAGAGGCATGATAAAGGATTTGTCCTAACTGATCAAATTGAAAACTAACACTGTTTGATTCCCCTAAATTTCCACCATACTTTGTAAAGCTCGACCGCACTTCTGCTGCTGTTCGATTGCGATTATCGGTAAGAGCTTCCACAATAACAGCCACCCCTCCAGGACCATATCCTTCATAACGAATCGCTTGGTAATCTGCACCATCATCACCGCCTGAGGCACGTTTAATGGCCCGCTCCATAGTATCTTTAGGCATATTCGCCTCACGTGCGGCAATAACAGCACTGCGAAGACGTGGATTACTTAAAAGATCCGGCCCCCCTTCTTTAGCGGCAACTGTCAATTCACGAATAAGTTTGGTGAAAACTTTTGCTCGCTTTGCATCTTGAGCGCCTTTACGATGCATAATGTTCTTAAACTGGGAATGTCCGGCCATTGAATCCTCATCTTTTAATCAACTTTATATCTCATCAATCGCAGAGGAACAGGGGGGACGTCAAGAGATTCGTTAAATTAATCGTTTTTCTTATGAGGTTGCCTCAGTGTATATGAAAAAATCCGGGAACAAAACTTAAGAAATCTCCAGCCATTCTGGCTGGAGTTCCGATAACAAATCTTCTCAAGGTAAATCCTAGAAATATTTATCAAAAGGATGATTACTTTGATCTTTCAAGATGTCGACCAGAGTTTTCTCTGCTTTTTGACCAACTCCATTGATATGTACGCGCTCAAGAGCAGTTAAGGTCGTACGGACACTCTTAAAGGTTTCAAGAGGATTCTCGCCTGGTTGCGCAGAATATCCAAAATCCAGATCTGTTAAATTCGGGAGCTTAGACAACTTATCAAAGTCTGGGATAGTAAGTTTTACTCCAGGTGTAGATAACGCTGTTAAAGTTGTATTCCCTCTTTCAGGCAAAGGTTGAATGTCCGTAACAAATGGACTCATTTTTAAAATCTTTAAAGTTGTATTACTTGCCACTGATGACATCAGAGTGTAGACGTCCGCATTAAGGAGTATAGTGTTTGACAAATTTAAAGCAGTAATATTTGAGAAACATGAACTCGTAAGCAAAATATCCAACCCTCCCTTATCAAAAACCCTTATACCTAAATCTAATGTTTGAAGCGATCCATCTGTGAAAGCTGAATCGAGATAACGCAAACTTTGGGGATCACTCACAGAAGTTTTGTTTAAACTTAATCCTGTTATCTGAGAATATTGTTGATTTTTAAAAAAATGTTTAAATTCTTTATCATTAAAAAAACCGCCCATCAACTCTAAGAAAAGAGGTGTTGTTCTCTTTTTCAGTCCTTCACCTAACCTCATTATATTAGCGGGATGAGAAGATGTGAATCCCATAACTAATCGAGTTAAAGAAGGGAGTTGTGCAATATCTTGACTCTTTATAGCTGAGGTTCCAGTAATTATGGTAAGATTTTCAATTTGATTAAGATATGTCAAATTTGAAGAGGTAATATTGTCTGATACTGCTTGGGGTAATATTAATCGTCTCAGAGACTCTAATTTACTAACGAGATGAATAAATTGAGATGTCATAAGATTTAATTCATCTTGAGAAGAATCCGTAACTTTTTTCTCACCTTGACAATAGGAAATACTAAGAGCTTGAAGAGAATTATTCTCTGGCAATAAATTAATGTTATCTTCTTTTAAGAGTTGGAGACGAAAAATATTAATAGTTGCAATATCGTGACTCAACAAAGCCCTAAGCAATCGATAAGATGCCATAACATCATTAGAAGGGTTAAGAGAAGGAACGCGGCTAATGTTAACTTTTTGAATCTTAGGAAATTCTTTTAACAAAGAGGGTATTACGGGAATAAGGGTATCTTCGATAGGATACGGCTCTAAAAGCTCTAATGTGTTTTCGGGAAAGATGCTTCCTATGTTTTTATCGGTCTGATCATATATCATAGTCCCCGTTTCTGGCGTTCTGTGAAACCGAAACCCATTGATCTTCTTATCCTCAGTATCTGAGGCATACACACTTGTGATAGAAGTTGCCAGAAGAAGTGAAAACATAATACGACGCAACATAATTAAAACTCCTTATATTAAAATATTTATCAAAATTTTTTAGTCTTTAACCTTTACTTTTTTAGATATAGTGAGCTTATCAATAGATTTCAATACTTGATATTTAAAAAATTCTTTAAGTATTCAGTGAAGTATTTTAATAATTATTTTGTTGGCCTCATTATTATCCTTCCCTTCAGCTTGTTTCAAGAAGAGATAGAAATAATTTTAGGGATACTTGGGCTTTTTTAAGAGGCTTTTTTTCTTGATTTCAAAAATCTCTCAAAATGATGAAGTCCATAATACTTACATTCAGAAACATCTACTACAGTGTAAGATTGATAACAATTTTTACCTTAGACTTGAGTTTTTTCCAAATAACAGACACAAGAATTGCTAACTTTGTATCATCTGGTAACTTGAGGAGAGACGTGCCCTCTGCGCTACTATACCAAAAACAGGAACGTTGCCAGTTGCCAGTTGCCAGTTGCCAGTTGCCAGTTGCCAGTTGCCAGTTGCCAGTTGCCAGTTGCCAGTTGCCAGTTGCCAGTTGCCAGTTGAAGGCCTTTATGGTCATTTATTCACGCTGTCAAACATCCAATTTAGTCTAGTCT
>JAFKGL010000044.1 GCA_017307065.1 Candidatus Paracaedimonas acanthamoebae | reverse complement strand
AATATTTATCGCCACTTCAAGTTAGAAGAAGGTCTTCTTACTGCCAAAGTAAAACTCTCGTATGTTAACAAGCATCCGTTAAAGAAGGGAAGAATCACAGCGAACCTTGTGGGGCAACCAGGGACTTTCTTGGCGTCTGGAACGAATAAGACTCAACATCAAGTCTCTCCAGGTCTTAGTCTTGATTATAAATCAAATTCAGGGTTCTTCATCTCAGCGGCATATGATGCTCAATTGAGTTCAAAGTACAATGCCCATGAAGTCTCTCTCAAAATAGGAACGAAGTTTTAAACAAATAATAAATTAAAATTAAACAGAGAATTAGCAACCAATTGAAAAAGCTAAATAAGATTCATGGAGATCAAGAACTTTTGTATTCATAGCTGTTTTGTGATGAAGCGTTTACTTAAAAAAATATCCTTGGTCAATAAATTTTTAATCAATTTAAGTTAAAACTTATGCAGCATTAGAATTAATTTTTTTTTCAGTGGGGTCGGAGATGGGCATGAATAATAAGGAAAAAATTATAAAAAATAAGTTTACTTTGTCAGTTTTAAAAAACCTTATTATGGCTGGAGTGACTTTTTATGTAACCATACCAAATTCGCTACATGCAACGAGTATTGGTCCTTGGAACCTTGTGTCAACTCTTGCTGGCAGTACGCAGGGCTATACCGAAGGCGTTGGCGCTGCTGCAAAGTTTGATAGTCCTTTTGGTGTTGCTGTGGATGAGGGGGGCACTGTCTATGTTGCAGATAGTTATAATTATAAGATCCGCAAAATTACCCCCGAGGGACAAACGAGCCTTCTTGCCGGCAGTATAGGGGGCGATATCGAAGGAGTTGGCGCTGCTGCACAATTTTATTATCCTTTTGGTGTTGCTGTGGATAAGGTTGGAAATGTCTATGTAGCAGACTCTCGTAACAATAAGATCCGCAAAATCACGCCCGATGGACAAACAAGTCTCGTTGCCGGCAGTATAGGGGGTGATATCGAAGGTATTGGCGCTGCTGCACAATTTTCTGTTCCTAGTGGTGTTGCTGTGGATGAGGGGGGCACTGTCTATGTATCCGATACTAGCAACCATAAGATCCGCAAAATCACGCCAGATGGACAAACAAGTCTCATTGCCGGCAGTATAGTGGGCGATACCGAAGGTATTGGCGCTGCTGCAAAATTTTATTATCCTTCTGGTATTGCTGTGGATGAGGGTGGCACTGTCTACGTAGCAGACCGTAATAACCATAAGATCCGCAAAATTACCCTCGATGGGCAAACGAGACTCATTGCGGGCAGTATAGTGGGCGATACCGAAGGTATTGGCGCTGCTGCAAAATTTAATTTTCCTAATGGTGTTGCTGTGGATAAGGTTGGAAATATCTATGTTGCAGATAGTTTTAATTCTAAGATCCGCAAAATTACCCTCGATGGACAAACGAGTCTCATTGCCGGCAGTACGGAGGGCTATATCGACGGTATTGGAGTTGCTGCAAAGTTTGATAGTCCTTTTGGAGTTGCTGTGGATAAGGTTGGAAACGTCTATGTAGCCGATACTGACAACAATAAGATCCGCAAGATTGATGCCCAACAAATTGATATTAAGGGGGCTGATGGAATTTCTCCTATTTGGTCGCTTGAGGGAGATACTCTTTATAAAAGCATTAATGGTGCTACTGGGACTATCCTTAATCTAGGAGCTTTTAACTTAATATTTGAAAAAAATAATATTCCTTCTGTTTTTAATGGATCACTTTCGGGAGATGGAGCTTTCACAATTAAAGGGGATATTACTTTAAGAGGAGATAGCTCTGCTTATTCAGGACCTGTTAAAATAAAAAATGGCATTACCTCAATAGATCATGAGAATGCTTTAGGAACTGGAACTATTTCTCTTGAAGGGGGGAGTATACAGCTCAATAAGGATCTTATATTGAGAAATCTCAATGGAGTGGCTGGTACCTTTATTAATCTTGGAGGCAATACGTTAACCTTTGGCACAAGCAATGATTCAACCTTTACTGGTGAAATTCAAGGGGCGAATGGTCAGGTTATCAAGCAAGGAACGGGAACCTACTATGTTTCTGGCAATAATACGTATTCTGGCGGAACCACCATTTCTGCAGGAATAGTTCAGATAGGACACAGCTCAGCCCTTGGTACGGGACCGGTTACAATGGGTGATAACACGACATTAAAGGTTGGTAATACCTCTACAAGGATTTCAAATCCAATAATTTTAGATGGAGACACTGCTATAATTGATACAGCCACGATACAGTGCTGGATGGATAAAACTATCTCTCAAGCAGGGACTTCCCTATCAAAGCTTATTATTAAAGGTGGGGGAACATTAAATATGAATAAAGTTGTTTCTCATGAAGGAGGCACCGAAATTCAAGAGGGAACTACGGTTGTAGCAACAATTGCTAATATTTTTGGCGGCTCTAACAAATCTCTTTCCCTTAGTGGAGTACTCTCTACTTTTGATATGTCTTTAAGATCTCAAGTAGTGGGCGATCTCTCTGGAACGCCTAGTACCATTATTGATATTGCCAGTAAAACTTTAACCTTAGGCACAGCTAATGATTCAAACTTTAGGGGCCGAATTCAAGGGTTCAATGGTCAGGTTATCAAACAAGGATCAGGAACCTTCTACGTTTCTGGCTATAATACTTATTCTGGCGGAACTACCATTTCTGAAGGATCGATTTTAGTAGGACACAGCTCTGCCCTTGGGACAGGAGATGTTACGATGGCAGGTAGTACAACTCTTAAGTGGGGAACAGCAGCAATATTAACCAATCCATTTGCTTTTAATGGAACAGCCACTCTTAATCCAGCAGGATTTTCTGCTTCTCTTACAGGTGTTCTTTCTGGTGCAGGTGGAATAAATATAGTCGATAATCTCAGTTTGGGAACAATTGGAGATATTGCAAACACTTATTCAGGTGGGACGAGCATCAGTGCCAATAAAACAGTGACTGTTAATAAATCAAGAGCTCTTGGAATGGGTTCAGTCTCCATGAATGATGGAACAACTCTTAAATGGGGTTCAGGAGCTGATTTCGATAATAATTTCACAATTGCTGGTACAGTCACGGCAAATACTCAAGGATTCGATAGCACCTTGTCAGGTATTATTTCAGGGATAGGGAAGTTCATTATCGCAGGAGCTGGAAAGATTATTTCAACAGCTCAGAATACTTTTGAGGGGATTCTTAACATTCAGAAAGATACCACGTTTAGTTTTGAAGGATTATTACCCTCAGGAAAATTTGCCCTTAATCTTGCAGAGAGCGGAGCCATTTTAGATCTCAGGACTCTCAATGATTCTGTTGGTGATACGTTCACGGTTTCTAAGCTTGATGGTGTCGCAGGAACACAAATTAAACTTGGAGACTATTTGTTTAATGTTGAGACGCCAGCCACTGAAGATTCTACATTTTCAGGTAAATTTATGGTGGGTGATGAGAATTATGGGCGTGTTAATTTCAGTGGTGATGGAACTTTCACGCTTGCAGGAACATCTAAACATGCTCTTCATGCTTTATCCATTGATAAAGGAACTCTTAATATTCAGGATGAAGTTACTTTTAATTCTGATATCCAAGTTAGCAGTCTTGGACAATCTACAATTTCTCTCGAGAACAGTACTCAAACTCAAAATTGGGGCAGACTTAATACTGAAGAAACAACAACTCTTAATCTTGGTAACACAGAACTAATTCTTACAAGCGACGTTGATGATTCAAATCTCCTCGGAAATATAAAACATCTTGGCTCCGGTATTCTTACAAAAGAGGGAGCTGCAACCTTAAGAATCGGAGGTAGTTCAGAAAATAATTTCTATGCTCTTAACATCAATAAAGGAACTGTTGAACTTAATAATGTTAGTGGGCTCGGTAATGCTCAAATTAAAATGCAAGACAATACAACGTTTGTGTGGCCAGCAGCGGAAATCACATCGTCTAATTCCTTTATACTTGATGGTGCCGTAAGCATGGAAACTTCAGTCAGCAAACCAATCATCAAAGGTCCCATCAGTGGAGATGGAAAATTAACTCTATATGGAGAATTTTCTTTAGGGGGTGATAATAGTTTTAAAGGAGGGCTTGAGCTTAGAAATTATACAATGGTAACTTTTTCAACAGATACTGCATTAGGAAATAGTGATGTTACCATGGCTGATGGTACAAATCTCGTCGCTGGAGAAGAAAATTTAACTGTTGCTAACGAATTTACACTTAAATCAGCAGTTTCAGGATCAAATGAAGGAATTAATTTTAGCACAGAAGGATTCACGTCAACTTTTACAGGCGTTATAAAAGGAGCTAATAAACTTCTTATCGGTGGAACAGGATCTCTTATAAGTAAGGCAAAGAATCTTTTCACAGGTGGTCTGGAACTCTTTGATACTGCAACCTTTGCTTTAGGGGCAGGGGGAAGTCTTCCTGATAATAGTAATATTAATTTTTGGGATCAAAATGCAACTTTTGATATCAGCTCAACAACTCCCGTAACGTTAGGAGAATTATCTGGGACGTCTACTGATAGTCGATTTTTATTAGGAAGTAATACACTAATGTTAACAAAATCTTCTACCTTTAATGGTGTATTCACCACTCAAGGAGGGCTCGTCGTCCTTGATCAAGGAGCAACAGTAACTTTCGGTGGACGTAATTCAGCTCCAGGTACTCTTCAGATCAAATCTGAGAGTGGAGCGGTGCTTACTCAAGAAGCAAGTCTTGCTTCTTCTACAGCAATCATTCTCGAGAAATCAGAAAATGAAGAAGTATCAACTCTATTTGATGCGACGGCTTCAGGAAATGATCTTATTCTTTCTTCTTTGCAAACAGATTCGAATACATCTTTTAAATGGGGTGGTAATTCTCTGATTTTAAATGGAGCTTCATCAATCAAGGGAACATTAGCAGGAGGAGAAAATTCTAACGTTATTCTGAATGCAAACTTAACTTTAGCCGGACAAAACTTAACATCTTCTCTTTGGACTGTTAATAACGCAACAATGACAATGGAAAAAGATAGTATTCTTAAAGTGAATCCGTCCTTAAACCTTAAATCATCTTATTCTATTTTTGATATGTCTAAAGCTTCTCAAAAATTGGGAGATCTTAACGGTATTTCTGGTTCAACAATTAATCTCACTGATCAAACATTAACGATAAGAACAGTAAATGGTTCTTCTTTTGCGGGTAATATTATTGGGGAAAAAGGAAGTCTAATAAAAGAAGGAGTAGGCTCTTTAACACTCTCGGGCCAAAATACATTTAATCAAGGATTCTATGTTCAAGCAGGAGAAGTTATCGCTCAGTCTTCTGCAAGCTTAGGAAAAGGAATTATTTATTTATCTAATGATACAACCTTAAGTATTGATCAATCAATGACATTGACTAATCCTCTTCAACTTGCGTCAGGTTCAAGTGTGACATTAAAGACAAATGATTCTGCTCTGTCTTTATCAACACCAATTACTCAAGAGAATAATAATGTGTTTGAGAATGCGGCTCTCTTGCGAGCAGATAATGTGACAGCAAATGATTCTGCAAATTTAATTCTTTCTGGAACGGGGAGTGTAACTTTGACAGGAGATCAACAGTATACAGGTACAACGACCATAACAGGGGGAAGTTTAACTTTAAATGGATCTGTTCCAGGTTCAGTTACAATACTGCCCCAAACGACAATGATTTTAAATGGAACAATAGGATCTGACTTAACTAACCAAGGAGTTTTGGTTCAAACGAATGTTAATGTATCTTCTCTTATTAAGGGAGACTATACACCAACTTCCACGGCCACGACCCTATTAGCAATCAATCCTGATATTGCCAGTAAGATTCAAGTAGATGGGCAAGCAAATCTTAATGGCAGTATTCTCTCGATCAATGTCGTTCCCGGGGATACTTATGCTTATGAAAATCATGAAGCTTTCGAAGTCTTATCTTCTAATAATCTTGTGAATGGTCAATTTGGCGCGATCAAAAGTTCTCATGTACGTTTCAATTGGGAAGCCGATTATATGACAAATCCAAACAAAGTCTTTTTAGACGTTAACTATGTTCCTTTTAAAGACATTGTTAATTCCGTGACGGATAATCCGAACATTCGAGAAGTTGTTGACTACTTAGATAATCTTCCACAACCTGTCACAGATCCTGATATGAAGGATGTTATTGCAATTCTGAATGATACCCCTGATGCACAAGGAATTGCTAACTTCTTCAAAGAGATTTCGCCTGATGAGCTCTTACTAAAAGAAGAAACAGCATCATTAATAAATGAGATTAATGGCTTCAGAATGCATTATCTGAGAGATATGGCTGCATCTCCTTTAACTGCAGCCGCGTTTACAACGGTGAAGAGTCAAAGATCAACGGCTCTTCTCACTCAACTTCGTCAAGCGTTCGGCCATATTAGACCCGAAGATCAACAAACACGTAGTCCCTCTATGGCTCTCAATATGCAACAACATATGCAAGATAATGCTCTGATGATGGGACCTAAAGGTGGGATCTGGATTCAAGGGTTTGGGAATATCTCTCACCAAAAAGCCAGTGGGATTGATATGGGATATCGCAATAAGATGGCAGGCTCTTTGATTGGAATTGATTACAAGCTAAAGCCTGATCTCTTTGTCGGAGCAAGTGTTGGCTACGATGAAAGCCGTATTAAATGGATTAATGCTCT
>JAFKGL010000043.1 GCA_017307065.1 Candidatus Paracaedimonas acanthamoebae | reverse complement strand
CGTAAAGAAGTCCTTTTAACGCTCTTTTTGAGCGAATGCCCTTTCTTTGCCTTTTTTTAGGGGACGACGCCCCTGAAAAAAGGGGAATAAGAGAGGAACTTTTCCAAAGGTCCTGTCTTGGAACCTTAGGCCAAGAGAATGACAAGAGGGAAGTCTTGGGTCAGGAAAAGTGTTGAAAGGCAAAGACCTAAACCTTTTCTTTCATGTGAGCCCTTTCAACAGATGTTTGAAAGGGATTGGATGAAGTTGGTGAGAGTCATTTACTAAGAGTGCACAGGAATGGCAAGTCATCAAGACAAAGGATTAGGCAAAAGATGAACAAGGTCAGAAGGTGTGGTGTAAAAGGAAATATCCTTTCTGTTCCTTGGTCATCCTTGATGTTGTGGGTGAGAGGCACAGTGGAAGTGAGGGGTAGGGGAGACAAAAGGAATCGGAATGAATCGATTTGTGATGAAGAAGGTCTTCAACGTGTGTGACAGGCACAGATGAGAAGTTGAGAAAGAAGAGCATCCCCTTTGTAAAATCCGGGACCTGGCAAGTTCTGAAAGATATTAGGTGGCAACAGCAAAAGGTTGTGAGTGAGTGTTGAAGCCAACGATGGAATCATTCGAGTGAGGCCCTAAGGAAAATTAGAATTTCCCCGTTGGAAGCAAGAAAGAATGAAATAGATCTGATGGTGAGAGGAGAGATCTATCTGTTGCTTGAGATTCTCGGGACATGCCCGAGAATGACGAGACTAGAAAAGCCCAAGTTTCATTCTTGATGTCAAAATAGACGATGAGAATGATCCAAGGTGAGGATGGAAGCGGTCAAGGATAAAATCTGAGTAGAGCGAGTAAAGGATTTTTAAAAATCAAAATAGAAATAAGAACTTACCTTGACATGAAAAATTTCAGAAGGCTTTAGGGGAACCTAAATCGACATAAAACGAACAAAGAAAGGAGAAAAAATGAAAAAATATATTTTAATCTCAGGGTTATTATTGATCCAAGTAATCTTTATTTCGGATGCAGGATCTTTCGACTCACAAGGAGGAATCGCTACAGGTCACAAATTAATTGTTGGAACCCCCGGAAAAAAAGCTTTTTGTAAAAAAGCGAATTTCTTGAATGAAGAGTTGGAAGTTCACTCTTCTTTCGTTGATTTTGATAAAGATGTGGCTTCTACCGTACTTATTGAAGATGCTAAAAATCTATCAAAAGATCCAAATCTTGCATTTTCTTCCGGAGAACATGGTGCGAGTGAATAATTTACAGAAGACATAATATCAGCCTCAGAAGTTGACTCACCTTAAAAAACGGAATGTGGATTCATATAATGTTGTCGTGACGTAAGGGGGGAGAATAGATTGAATCAGAGAGACTAAAGAAAAAAGTCTCAGGCAGCCTGAAGATGTAAGCAAGAGTCAAACAGTTGTCAATGTGAGTGATGGGCACGATGTAAAAAATAATGAGAAGAAATCAAGAAGATCTCATGTATTAAGGTCAGGAAAGATAATTAAATATATTTAATTTGCTTTATAATAAAGTATAAGAAGAAATTTTTATTTTTTAAAAATTTTTGGGTGTCGCTGTCTTATTAATTTTTATTTAAGGTTTTTCTTATATTCTTAACATGTATAAACGAGAAAAACTAAACAGCGGAGATAAAAATGTTAAAATATGCTTTAATCGCAGGCTTGTTAATGACCCAAGTTCCATTTGTTCAACAAGTAGAAGCAGTTTCAGTTTCTGATATTAAAAAATTAGCAATGGCAGGCAAAGATAAATTCTGTCGTAAAGCAAGTTTTTTTAGTGGTGTTGTAAGTGTTCGTTCTTTTGAAGGAGCCTTGTGTACTCATCCAGGAGTTGCTGCAATTGCCACGAAGATTTGCGGAAAAGTAGAAGGTTTCGCGGAGTCCAAATGTGCAACAAATGCGAAGAAAGCTTTAGCTGGTAAAGATCCAGAGACAGTTCTCGAACAAGAAAAAGCTAAAGATCCTACTATTGCAGAAGTTGCTCAAAGCGTTGGTGAATAATCAATTGTAAAATAATATCATTAAAGAAGCCCTTTTATAGGGCTTCTTTTTTATAAAAATTAGAAATAGTCAAGCCATGTCTACGTTTGTAATAAAAATTTTGATTCGAAATTAAGCGAATTATTCTTTTTTATCATTTCTTTCTTATTTAAGGAGAACAACGAAAATTCTTTAAAGAAAAGAAGTAGCAGACAACTTTGCTTAAGAAACTAGGTTGTCTGATCTTTTTCGTTTTCTCAGAGGTTTACTCTGCCCATTTCCATGGTTTGAAGGAAACTTCAGATGTAACTAAATTTTTAAAAGCTTTATGATTATCATTCTCATAATGACCTTTGAGGGAGAAAATCTGAATCTTAGTCACTCCTTGATGTATTGATCCTTCAAGAATACGAAAGACAAGACGATCTTCGTGAGTTAAGCGCATAGAGTGTAGGTTGTCGTATCCTGTCAACGGTTCATAACGGGATCTTTTATGTTCTCCACTCGCTAAAGAGGTAAGACATTTTTGAATCATGATCTTTTCAAAGTCAGTGAGTGTATTCATATCAATATCAGGGTGTAAAGTTATGCTGACATCTTGATATGTTTTCGAAGGTTGAGGCGCGTTTTCCTGAGTCATCACAGGTTTTTTCCGCTCCTCTTCAAGTCGTTTTTGAGCACGTTCTAAATACTTCAAGTATTTCTTCGAAGGCGTTGGCGCTTTAAAAGATTCAACGGGAGTTGGTAAAGGTTGATAGAGTTGTTCTTGGACAGAAGGAGACGTATTTGGTTGAGGAATATTAGGTTGAGGCGCAAGAGCTTCAACAGTCTTTTCCTCTAGGATGATCTCTTCTGGAAGAAGCGTTTCAAGGTAATGGTCTTCTACTTTTTGAGCTTGTTCTAATTCTCCAATTCCCTCAAGGAACTCAATATAAAATACTTCAGCATCTTCAACGTTTGACGCAATCGCTTTTTGATAAAAGTTTTTTGCTTGTTGGAAATCCTTCTTCCCCCAATGAGCCAAGGCCAGAAGAAGCAATCCTTTGACTTCTCCTGTATTCAGAACTTCTGTTGCTAATTTTTCAAGTCTATCGAAATTACCTGCTTTCAATTCTAAACTGGCAAGAAGGTAAAGGACTTGAGGAAGTTTTTCTTCTTCAAGGATTTGTTGGAACAACTTTCTGGACGCATCTATGTTTTCTTTAATATTTTCTAAGACAGCAAGATTTTGCATTACTAGTAATTTATTAGGTGTTTCGAGTACTTGTTTATAGAACGACTCCGCTTCGTCAAATTGACCCAAAGCTTGCTTTATGCATCCCATATTCATTATAGCCTCAGAACTTCCTTCAGAGGCTGCTTGGATAAAATATTTCTCTGCTATTTCATAATTGCCTTTACTGCATTCTATGGAACCAAGATTATTTAAAGGCTTCATATACTGATGCTCCACAGCTTTTTCGAACCATTCTTTGGCTTTGTCTAAATGACCTTCGTCCTGCAACAAAATGCCAAAATTGTACATTGAGGGGGGAAATTTTTTTAGAGCAGCTTTTTCGAACCATTCTTTGGCTTTATCTAATTGATCTTCTTCCATAAGAAATACTCCGATCATATGACATGATTCTATATGTCCTTTCTCTGCAGCTTTTTGGTACCATTCTCTTGCTTCTTGAGAATTTCCTTCGTCTCTTGCAATAATTGCCAAATTATACATAGCCTTTATATTATTTTGGTTAGCAGTCTCTTTGTACAATTTTTTAGCGTCTTCAATTTTACCTTGACGGTATAATAAATCTGCAAGGTTATCCATTGAGTACGAAAAACCTTTAGTCATTGCTTGTGTATAGAGGGATTGTGCCCACGCAGGATCTTCTTTTTCTACTAAAGAACCAAGATTATGCAGTGCTTTTATATCTCCAAGACTAATAGCATTTTGGTACCATTCTTGAGCCTTGAGGATTTGATTACTCTCATGAAACATTATGCCTTTACGTCGTGCAAACATTTTGGCCATGGGGGTACGAAATTTCACAGCCGTATCAAGAAGAGAGGTATTTTCCTGAACACTGTTTTCTAATTTCTTTGGAGAAAAAATAAAAGACAATGAGTTGGAATTTATGCCGTTTGTTGAATTTACAACTTGTTTTTGAAAAAATTCAAATTCTTGTCTTATTTCCTGAGATTGTTTTGTAAAAAAGGCTGGTAATATCTGTTCAATACTTGAAACAAATTCTTTTGTATAAGGTTGGAATTTTTCTTCATCTAATATCTGTTGTGCTTTTGAGAGATATTCATAAAGAGGTTCAAGAATTTTTTTTCGTTGGTCACCATTAGTTCCTGGAATTGGATGTCCGAAAGTCGATTTCTTTTCTTGAACTTTCTTAGGGATTGTTCCTTTTTTTTGTTTGCCCTGTGGTAATGAGGAGGAGGGAGTCGGTTTTGTAACGTCCAACAAAGCATCAAAAAACTCTTTTCCTTCTGGAATAACCATATTCCCTGTCATAAAATAATGAAAAGCAAAGCACCATATCCCGATCTGGAGGCGGGAAGCATAAAATTCATTTTTAAGTGCTTCTTTTTCGAGTGCTTTGAGTTTTTTTCCTCCTTGAGACGAAGGTTGAAATACCTTGATTACCTCAATGAGTTGTTCAAAGAGAGAGGTAGGATTATAAGTCGTGAATCTTTCTTCAAGAGTGATTTCTTCATTGATAAAATTTTTTCGAATTTCCTCGAGAGAGAGAAGCTCTTTCGTTACCTCTTTTTGAGGGAGAGAGGGTTTATTCGTATTGGGGGCCTCATACTCAAGAGGAGCGTTATAGGAAGCAAGAGAGGGAGTAGTTGAGACCCCAAGAAGGAGAGAAAAAGTATAAAGAGTTAAGATCTTTGATTTCATCGAAGTACCTCTAATTGCATTATTACCTAATTGGTATATAGAGTTAGTTATCTAAAAAACAAATATTTTTTATGAAAAAATAAAATTTACCAATCTTTATAAGAGATTTTAACAAATATAATTATTTATTTTAAATAAAGATATTTTATTATTTTTGTGGTTTTCAATTAATTTTTGTAAGATATGGCAATTAAACTATCTGAATTCGAATAGATAGTTAGTCATGCAAGTTTACAACTATAAAAGTAGACTATTGTACTGACAAGATCTTATAAGGTCTCATGAGGGTAAAGCCCCCAGAGAGCTGCTCGCGTCACCCAGCCTTTATGGCCTTGAGCTTCAATACGGCACCAGTCGCCTTTGACTTCATGGATTTTACAAATAACACCAGCTTCTGCGGCCGCAACGGCTTTACTGTGGAGGTCAGCGCTTCGGTGAAGATGTTGGAAAGCATGCGTGACAATTGCAAAGCGTGCGCCGGAGAGCATGCTTTTATGGACCCAGCCTTCGACGCCTTCATAATCACGGATTTTTCGCCAGACTTCAAATTCGTCAATAATTTCTACAGGCATATCTTTACGTTTAAAAATCCACTCAATCGGATATTCACTTCCAGGGCCGACTCTTAAGTTAATTTCACTGGAACGGAGAGATGCGAAACGTGGCAAAGGAAGTGCCGGAGCAGCTTCTAAGAAGGGGGTTGCAAAAAAGAAGAAGAGAGGCCAAGCAAAAAGTATTTTTTTCATGGGGTTTAATCTATTCTTTATGATGAGTTCCTGTTGAACCAAATCCTTGAATGCCACGAGCAGTTGAATCCTCAAAATTTTCGCAAACTTCCCAGCTTGCTTTCGTGTAACGAGCAATAACCATCTGAGCAATGCGCATGCCGCGCGTGATGTGAAAAGGGCCGTGACCAAGGTTGATTAAGAGAACTTTAATTTCGCCTCGATAATCAGCATCAATAGTCCCCGGAGAATTTAAAAGCGTAACCCCATTTTTAAATGCAAGGCCAGAGCGCGGGCGGAGTTGCGCTTCAAATCCTTGAGGGAGAGCCATCATAAAGCCACAGGGGATCAAAACTCTCTCAAGAGGGTTTAGCGTTATTTCTTCCTCAATCGCCGCACAAAGATCTAACCCAGCCGCATCTTCTGTGGCATGAGCTGGCAACGGAAGGTCTGCTCCATGAGGAAGATGTTGAAGGGGAATGGTTACAAGAGAGAGGGGGGCATTCATAAATAGTGTTTCCTTATTTTTTCATTCGTATGTCTTAAAATTTCAAAAAATATAGGCAATTTTGGGGTTGGTTAAAAGGGGATTTTTATAAGTCACTTTAGGAAGAGAGATTTATCGGGGGCACTTAAGGTTTCATTAACCTAAAGATGGGTAAGATTATTATAGGAGATTTTAGATAGAAAGAGGCAGTTCATAGAGAGAAGTGCCGTGTTGGTTTGAGGCTATAAGATGAACAAGGCTGAACCAAATAAAATTTTAAAAGAACATTTTGGATGAAACATTAGTTAAAGGGTAAAAAGCCGAAAGAAAAAACAGCCTATTTATGGCTTAAAACCTAGGTTTTTTTGAGATTTTCAAAAAAAATTAAAAAAAATGGTTTTATGTTGTTGACATGTCGAGATGGTCCCATTATAACCAGCAACACAGTCGACGACGAAACGAGAAAAAGTCGGAATCGGAAGCGACACAGGATCTTTGACAAGTCAGTTTTTTGAAAAGGATATGAGGGTGGTTGGTTAATTTTAATCAACTGGTCTCATATGAAATTAATTTTATTTGAGTAATTTGTGACCTTTTGAGTAATTCAGATTGAACTCAAATTCTAGAACCTAGTTGTAGAGTTTGATTCTAAATATCTGATGAAGATCAAACATGAGAGTTTGATCCTGGCTCAGAACGAACGCTGGCGGCACGCCTAACACATGCAAGTCGAACGAGATCATATCTTCGGATATGGTCTAGTGGCGGACGGGTGAGTAACGCGTGGGTATCTGCCTCAAGGTGGGGGATAACTGTTGGAAACGACAGCTAATACCGCATGATCCCGTAAGGGTAAAGATTTATCGCCTTGAGAGGAGCCCGCGTCGGATTAGGTAGTTGGTAGGG
>JAFKGL010000042.1 GCA_017307065.1 Candidatus Paracaedimonas acanthamoebae | reverse complement strand
CTCGCATCGCACACTCCTTAAATTAAAAACGTGTAACTGGCTTTAACCCAGTCCACGAAGGCATGGGCTGTGACAGCAAGACCTAAGAAAAGTCCAGCAACAGGCCAGTTTCCTTTAACGCCTGAAATGACAATACCCCCAAGCCCCCCTGCAATAGTGGCAAGCCTAAAACCACCACCTGTGAGGGTTTTTTCAATCTTGGCGAAGACGTCCTTTAAAACCATGTCATTTTCAGCAGCTTGAAGGGTGGTGTGATAAAGAGAGATCCCAAGAAGAGTTACAGATCTCTTAAGAGCTTTTGGGATATTTAAAGTTACCCTTTTCTCTTTAAAATAGGGTATAAGTGTGTTGTACATTGATTCACTCCATTGTTAGTGTTGGTGTACCAGAGGCCTGCGCGTGAGAGGTCGAAGTCTTTGCGCAGCCTCTGTCTAGTCTATTGTTACTTCCTTCTCTAAGCGTTTAAGCTGGGCTTTCATAAAGCGGATCATTTTCTTTAAGTTCCTCATTTGAAATTGTTTTTGTGCCTCAGTGAGTACGGTATCTCGTTCAAGGCTGGTAAAGGGGGATTTTTTGATAAGTGTTAACTTCATTTTTATTCCTTTCGTAAGTAATGTTCGTTGTATTCATTTTGTAATTCTTGAGTGTTGGGTGGCTTTAGTGGGGGATCAGAACTGCCAAAAAAGGGGTTTCTGAGAGGGAGGAATATGCCTTTGTTGATATCCAAGGGTGGGGCAGTTAAATTCTGCATTTGAGGCTGATTTGGAGGGAAAACAATAGTGTTTTGCTTACTAAGAGCAGGTGCTTGGCTAAAGTCCTGTTCACCCTTCCCAAGGATGGAGTCGTGTTGCGTTTCCTCTTGAGGTGCCTCAGGCTTGCTTTCTGAGTTAGAGCCAGTATTCACAAGCACAAATCTAATCTCATACCTTAACACTGATTCTAAAGCTTGTTGGATGGGGAAATTCATGAGGTTTTTGCTCACATAATCTCGAATAAATTTGGAAGGGGCACTAAGGGTAACGTGGTCATTTTGGATCTCAAGAATGTCAAGGACAGAAATCCAACCCTTGAAGATGCAAAACCCAACTTTCTTCGAGAGAATAAGTCCTGCTTGAATCCAGAGGGGATGTTTGTTGGAAGTTGCAAACTCAAGCATAAAAGCTTCTAGCGCCTCTTCTGAAGAGGTTGTTGGGGTATTAGAGATCACTCGATCGCCAATGCCGTAAGCATTTCCTTCAAAAATCGTGATGGCATGATCTTTTGCGATCACCCAATCCAGCGTCGCTTTAAAGCTTGAGGCTTGAGCCTCTCCCATCAAAAATTTGGATTTTGTGATATTCTGGCAGACTCTCTCCCAGTTCTCAAGATTCCCTTTGAGGTGAGTGTTTAAGACGTGCTTGAGTTGGCTCTTTCTCTCAGGATGAGGGAGAAGCTCTTGGCCTTGAAGAACATGCTTTGAGAACATCTCAATCATTTTTAATCCAATCTCTTCTCTCTTTTCCTCGTGTGTCTCGTGAAGACTACTTGGGGCATTAGGGGGAGAGATTAGAGAGAGGGTTTTATGAGTAATCTCTGTATGTAATCTCTGTTCCTTATAATGATCGTGTCGTTTTGTTACGTTCGATCGTGTCATTTTGCTACGATCGATTGTTACAAATTGCTGTTCGATCGTGTCATTTTGCCCCAATCGATTATGACATGGTTTAACCCCCTTTAATTCTTGATAGTTGATGGTGTACCATTTGCGATGATCAAGCCTTTGTTCATGCAGTTTGCAACTTACGATAAGCTTCTGCTTTTCAAGGGAATAAATGGTTCTTTTAATGGTCTCTTTTGACCAGAAAGGGAACTGTTGATGCCACTCTTCATAAGAATTATAGACCCAATGGCGATTGTTAATAAAATTCTTATTATGGCGAGATGTAAGCCAATAATGCATTTGCTGCAGGATAATAGCTTCATTTAAGCCTACCTTTGTCGCTAAGGTTGGCAGCAATTGAAGAGGAGTTTCATCCATAAGAAGGCGGCTTTTAAGTAAGGATGGCGATGCTAAGGAATGTTCTAGATTAAGACTCATAAAAGTATTCCTTGTAGCCATGAGATGCAGAGCATCTGTTATCTTCGATTGTGTCAATTTGCTCTGGGCATATTGTTACAATCGATCGTGTCATTTTGCTACGATCGGATGTGCGGAGTGTCTCTTCGATCGTGTCATTTTGACCTGTTCGATTGTTACATGCTTTGATGTTCTCTAATGCCTCATAGTTGATTGTGTAACCAAAGCATTGATTAGGTTTCTTTTGGTTTACCTTGGTGTCAATGATGAGACCCTGACTCTTTAAAGAGACAATAGTGCGCCTTAAGGTATCTATTGACCAGAATGGGAACTGCTTTTGCCATTGTTCAGAGGTGTTGTAAACCCTATGGCTATTTCTAGATTTATCCCTATTCCGATGAAGCCAATAATGCATTTGCTGCAGCACAATAGCTTCATTTAAGCCAATTTTTCTTGCTAGAGTCGGGAATATTTGTAAAGGTGCCTCATTAATAAGAAGTCTTGTCTGCATAAGAAATCGCTCGTCTAATTAGATTCATCAATAAAAGTCTGGGACGTATGCTGCCGAAGGCTGCGATTTTCAAACTCTTCAACATCACACAAGCGATATAAAACGTTGCGCCCAATTTTAAGATACTTAGGCCCTCGACCATTCCAACGCCATTGCCCAAGTGTATTAGGCTCAAGGTTCCATCGTTGAGCTAAAGCTGTAGGGGTTAAAAATCTATTGTCCATGGGGTTTTTTCTCCTCTTTTTTATGAGATTAATAAGCAAGATAGCCCCAGCAGGTAATTATGTCAATATATTAACAATGTTAATATAGCATCTAACAATATAGCATTTATAATAAATTATTAGTTGATTGATAGATAAAGATGTGGCTATATAGATGTTAAATAAACGACATAGAACAATAGAGTAGATGGAAAGATATACTTATGAATGTGAGACAGCCAGATAAAGAGGCAGCAGCAAGACTAAAACAAGCAAGAAGCCTTACTGGACTTCCGCGTACGATCTTTGCAAAAAAGCATAAACTAAGTGCTAATTCCTTAGCAGCTTGGGAAAACGGAACATCAGCTTTTTCGGAAGAAGTCGCTGAAAATCTAGTAAGCATTTTGAGCAAAGAAGGTATTAAAGTAACCTCTGAGTGGATCATATCAGGAAAAGGGGCTGGCCCCATAGATTTAGGATTAGCATCTCTTCAAAATTCTAATTTCCTGCCCCTGTCGATCAGTGATGAAGAAGAGTTCATATGGCGAGCAACCGCCTCTTTTAAAGAGTTCTATAAAGATTCTTTAATGCTTGTGATTTTTGATGATAGCGCACTTCCTTTTTACAAACCAGGGGATCACGTCGCAGGTAAAATTATCCCCCAGGAGCAAATAGCCTTCATTACGGATGAGCCTCTGATTATAGAATTAGAAAATGGGGGGTTGATGCTCCGTTACATTGAGCCAACCTCAGAGCAAGGCGCCTATAACTTAAAAGCGATTAATTCATCGAGTGTGTTAGGTCCTACCATCTTTGATGTCAAGATTAAGCGCGCAGCCAGAATTAATTGGGTATTTAGGCGCTAGAGTAAAATTTTCCCAAATAGTCTTAACGCTTAATAGTGATATTATCATTTGTACAAAGTACAAATTTCACTTTTAGACCATCAGTATGTCAAACATTCTTAGCTTATTATTTACCTCTTGACCTTACACTTAAGTACAGGGTTTAGACTGAGCTTATAGAAGAGAGTTAAGAGAAATATTATGAAGCCATCTAATAAGATACTTACTATTAAGAAAATAGCCCAAAAGGCTGGTGTTGGAATTGAAACAATTCGTTTTTACGAGCGCAAGTCTCTTTTAAGTAAACCCAACCGTACCGCTTCAGGCTATCGAATATTCTCTGACCAAGATGTAAAACGTGTTCGTTTCATCAAAAAAGCTCAAGAATTAGGTTTCTCTTTAGCGGAGATCAAAGAACTCCTTTCCCTCAAGAATAATACCTTAAGTGCTCGACATGACGTCTATCAGAAATCTCTTCAAAAGATTGAATTGATCAAAGAAAAAATAGAAAACCTTCAAAAAATTAAGAATAGCCTTGAGCAGCTTGTTGGATGCTGCAAAGGAGAAGGCACAATAGAAGAGTGTCCTATTATTGAGGCATTTGAAGCTAGTACAGAAGAAGAACTTAAGGAAAATAGCCATGGAAGATAATAAGAAACAAGCATGCTGTTCTATACATCATATGAAGCAAACACTCACTCTGCAAAAGACTCAAGTAAGTGCTATGGAATATACATGCCCTATGCATCCTGAGGTTATAAGTTCAAAACCTGGTATCTGTCCTAAATGTGGGATGGCGCTTGAGCCTAAAGCAATTTCACTCAATGAGGAACATAATGTAGAACTTGAAGACATGCAGAAACGCTTCTGGAGTTCTGCCATCCTTTCAGCCTTTGTTCTTTTGCTTTCTATGGGACCTATGATCAATGATGATATCTTCAATAATTTGTCTTCATTCTTCTTAAGGTGGAGTGAATTTATTTTATCAACTCCAGTCGTTATCTGGGCTGGATGGCCATTTTTTCAAAGAGCCGCAATGTCTTTGAAGAATAAAAGCCTCAATATGTTTACGCTGCTCGCTTTAGGGGTTGGAACTGCTTATATTTATAGCTGCGTCGCCTTATTCTGGCCTCATTTATTTCCACCAACAGCACTACATAGTGGTGAAGCTGCTTTATACTTTGAATCAGCCTCACTCATTACAGCTCTTGCTCTTTTAGGGCAAGTATTAGAGCTAAAAGCAAGAGAGAGGACCAATCAAGCTCTCAAATCTCTTTTAAGTCTTATGCCTGAGATAGCAAGACTTGTGAAAGAGAATGGTCATGAACACGATATTGAAATTAGCAATATAAGAATGGGAAATGTCTTAAGAGTACGTCCTGGCGAAAAAATACCTCTTGATGGGATTGTGCTTGAAGGAACAAGCCTGGTGGATGAATCCATGGTCACAGGGGAGCCTGTTCCAATTGAAAAAATCAAGGGCTCAAAGGTTATAGCAGGAACTCTCAATGGAGCAGGGTCGTTCCTTATGAGGGTTGAAAAAGAAGAAGGGGAAACTCTACTTGCCAAAATAGTTCAGCTTGTGAGTGAGGCTCAAAGAACGAAAGCTCCTATTCAGAAACTTGCTGACTCTATATCTTCTTATTTTGTGCCGCTCGTTATCTTAGCCGCGATCATTACTCTTGTTGTTTGGTACCTGATCGGTCCTGAACCTCGGCTTAACCATGCGATTATTAACGCAGTTGCAGTTCTTATTATTGCTTGCCCCTGTGCTTTAGGGCTTGCAACACCGATGTCAATTATGGTTGGGGCAGCCTTAGGCGCTCAAAGAGGAATCCTCATTAAAAATGCAGAAGTCATAGAGGCTTTAGAAAAAGTAGATACCCTTATTGTTGACAAGACAGGAACTTTAACCCTTGGCAAGCCCCAAGTTATTACAGTTCTTCCAAATAATTCCTTCACAGAAGATGAGCTCTTGCACTATGGGGCAAGCTTAGAGATTGCGAGCGAGCATCCTTTAGCACAAGCAATTGTTATGAAAGCGCAAGAAAAGAAATTATCTTTATTAAAGGTTGAAGACTTCCAAACAATTACTGGTAAAGGCGCAAGAGGACGTATAAAAGGCCAGGAAATCATGGTTGGAAGTAAAAGCTTTCTCGATGAACATGATGTGAATACATCACCCTTTATTAACCAAACTGAGAAACTAAGAAAAGAAGCACAAACAGTGATATTCATTGCCATTGATGGAGAAATAAAAGGCATAATCGGTATCGCTGATCCTATCAAAGAATCCTCAAAGGAAGCAATTAATCATCTAAAAGATTTAGGCATAAAGATTTATATGGTTACAGGTGATCATGAGACCACAGCAAAAACTATTGCCGATAGGCTTGGAATTAAAAACGTAAAAGCAGGCGCTTTACCAGCTGATAAGCTAGAAATTATTAGATCTCTACAAGCATCAGGGGCAAAGGTGGCTATGGCAGGTGATGGGATTAATGATGCCCCTGCGCTTGCCCAAGCGGAAGTCGGCATTGCTATGGGAAGTGGGACCGATGCTGCTATTCATAGTGCAGGAATTACCCTTGTAAAAAGTGATTTGAGAGGAATTGTACAAGCACAGCAATTGAGTGTTAGTATTGTAAAAAATATCAAACAAAATCTTTTTCTTGCCTTTATTTATAATATATTGGGCGTTCCTATAGCCGCTGGCGTCCTTTATCCTGTCTTTGGAATTTTGCTAAATCCAATTGTCGCTGCTGCCGCCATGAGCTTCAGTTCTGTTTCCGTTATTTGGAATGCCTTGAGGTTAAGGAATTTAAAATTTTAATAAATTATATTAAGAATATTTAAAGTTCTTTACTTTAATGATAAATATTTGAGGGAGGCAGGCAATGAGCAGAAATTTTAATTTAGTGAGAATCTATGTCTTTGCGTTTTTGCTCTTTACCTTTGAAGGGCTTGCCCATGGGGGTGAGGACCATGGAGAAAGTAAGCCTTCTCCGCAGGAAAGTGCTTCGACTTTAGATTCTGTTCCCAGTGATTTAAGCATGCTTCAAAGAGTCTTTTTACCTCAACAAAAGCAACGTACGGCTAATCTTAAGGTTTTCCAAGCACAAGATGTTGATCGTCCTCAGTATGTGCTGCTCCCTGCTAAAGTTGTTGCAAGCCCTAATGGCTATGCTCAAGTGCATGTTCTTCAAGCCTCAAGAGTGGTTGCCCCACCCACCCCATGCCCACGACAGGAGACAAGGTTGAGGCCAATCAAGTAATAGCGGTTATTTAGCCCCTCGTGAGTTCTGTTGATTTGACGCTCGTGCTATTGCTTTATTCTTGAGTAAAGATATGCTGCCAGAAGCACGTATTAAAAAGCCAGAATATACTCAGTTAATATCTTTGCTACAGACACAGGACCAACTGGTTAAATTACGTGTTTCTTTAATTAATAAAATTCATAGTCTTTTTAACAGTAATGGCATCAAGATTAAGAAAGAAGTGCTCACTTCTAAAGAAGGATTTGAGCGTGTGACTCAAGAGCACACTTGGCTTTCTTTAGAACAGATTGAGATCGATATTATTGCTGAACAATTAGAAGCCATCAGGAAAAGCCTTAAGAAGCTTGAGAAAGAAATTACTTCTTTTGCTCAAAACCTTTCAGGATATAAGAATCTGATTAGCATCAAAGGCATGAGTTATATTAAGAAAAAAGGTTATCGGACCTGGTATCATAAAAGTTACTATGGCTGTCGAAATAAGGTTGAGAACACCTTTTATCGTCTAAAAATTATTTTGGCAGAAAGCTTAATTCAAGGAACTGGAATAATCAGCAGGCAGAGGCACATTTAATATGTTGCCTCCTTAACAAAGTGACTAAAGCTGGTATGCCAAAGTCAGTTAAAATTGCTTGAAGCGGAAACTATAAGGGTAACTCTAACCTGTCATTTGATTTACGCTACAAAGCCAACTTTGCCTCTCCAAGTGACTGAAGCTATGATTAGAGGCTTCATTTTTCATAAAATTATCCATTTAGGGAAATGTGTGTCCATTGGCTTGCTTAAAAGGATAAATAATGCCAAAATACCTAATACTGACGTTAGTTCAGTATGAGTTTACTCATTTTTAATGCAGAAAATGGCTTTATCTTAATAAAAATTTATTCTCAAATTTGGGAGCTGGTCAGTTCGCCAAAAACTGCAATAAAGGAAAATAGAAATGAATAAAAATCGCAGAATACCTATAATTAAAAGGCGGATTTTTCATCATTTTCTTATAATATGTTCCATGCTTTGTTTTCTTGGGTTTCTAAGTTCTAGCAATGCTTCCACAATGCTAAATGAAGAAGAAATCTTATTCAATGCTTCCTCTCGTGGTCTTATAAAAGTTGAAAACGTAGACTCGCCTGATATAGAATTAACCCCATTTATTGATGGAGGAAATGGAGAGGAAGAGAGTCATCTTTATTCTTTCATTCAGAAATATCTTGTTCAACAAGAAAATATACCAGAATCCAAGCTTAAAAGAATTCTACATTCTGGAACTCAAGGTATTTGCGTTGTGCTTGGCAGCTCAGCAGGTGTCCCTTACTTTCAAATAGCACGACAAGCAGGAGGTGGGAATGGAATTTTAGCTTGGGGAATGGAAATTACGAATACGATAGCAACATCAGGAACGGGCGCTTGGGCCTACTTTAATCTTTTGGAAGGTTTTGATCCGCAATCAGACGAGGAAAAGATCCTTTTACAAAAAAGTAAATTACCGCTTCCTGGCTATCTTGCTTCTCATACGCTTGGTCTCGTTGTCGCTGTTCCTACCGCTTACATGGCTTCTCTGTATAATACCCATAAATGGCTCGCAGGCATAAGTTACGGCTTAGACTATAGCCTTAAGACAAATGGCTATCTTAATTTTTTTAAGAGC
>JAFKGL010000041.1 GCA_017307065.1 Candidatus Paracaedimonas acanthamoebae | reverse complement strand
CACTTAAGATGAGTTGACATAAAATGTCAACATTATCGGACTGAGTTGCCGCCAAAAGCAAAGGAGTATCGCGTCTTTTTTGCTGATAGCCATCCATTTGCTGTAGCACCTCAATGAGATGATTTTTATTGTTTAATACAGCGTATTCAAAAAAGGTAAATTGCCGCGCATCTTCTTGCTCAGGATGAGCACCAAGGGATAAAAGAGCCAATACCGCATCAAGATGTCCACCCTTGGCCGCAAGATGTAATGGGGTTCGTTTTAGGTTGTATTCTACTTTTTTCGGACTCGATGGGCTTTCTACCCCATTAATGTCAAAGCCATACGATTTGAGGAGTACAATCGCTTTGGCTTGGCCACAAAGTGCTGCATGATGCAGGGCGTTCAATCCGTGACGGTCAAAGGAATCGCTGTAATTTGATTCTTCACATAAAAACCGGATGATTGCGGTTAACCCTTGTCTGCTCGCAAGCATTAAGGGAGTAACACCCGAGCGGTTGGGTTGATTTTTATAACGAATGCAAGGCAAAAGAGTCAGTGCTGCATCCGCAGAATCGCTCATGAGTGCATAATGGAGTGCATTTTGGCCATAAATATCCAGACAATCCGGATCTGCCCCTTTATCGAGAAGCAACTCCATAATACGCACATGGTCTAATTGGGCTGCAATCATCAGGGCTGTTTGTCTTTTGTTATTGAGACTGTCCGCAGGATAGCGCTGCAACAAAGATTCAACGAGACCATAGTTACCGGCAATAACCGCTTCATGCAGGCTATTGAATGCAGGCTTTTCTGGGTCCAAATATTTCGAACAAAGCTCATCCAAAGTGTTAAACAATTGCTTTTTATTCAGTTTTAATGCCATTTCAACTATTTTTACTGGACCGTTCACTTTATCCAAAGCAAGAATCGTTAAACTTTGTGGGAAGTATTGATTAAATACACCTAGGCGATAACAGGCCTCTTCGTCTGTTTCCGCAGACAGCATTGATAAAAGGACATTATGCTTGCCGGTTAAACGGGCTGGATTAATTCCTGATTGTCTTAAGTGGTCTAACAGTTTGTGTGGCGATGAAAATACGGATTCGTCATCGACACCTGAATGGTCGTTCAGTGACGTGACCAGAGTTGAATCGTCCTGTAAGTTGGTAAAAAGCACCTGCAATAAATCCGCTCCTTGTTCTGAATCAAATAATTTGATTAAATCTGGGTATTGAATTAAGAACTCATAGGCTTCGTCATATTCTCCATCTTTCAAATACGCTTTTAATTGAATGATTTGGCTCTTAAGCTCCGTGGTTAGGGTTAAACTGGGTAAAGAAAAAGCTATGGGCTCCGGCTTCACCTCATCCGGTTGCACCGGATTCGGCAATTGGTGCATAAATGCCCTCATCGTTTGGTACAAAGCATGACCTGGTTTACAGGCTGAGCCAGTCCATAAGTCGACAGGCCATTGTTTAGGCTCGGTTAATTGAAATAGTTTTTTAAGTGATGCTTTGTCTTCTTGAGCAACTGCAATGTGAAATACCGTTTGGTGCTTACTATTGCGTACATTCACTGCAGCCCCACGCTGTAACAGCAATTCAATGGCCTCTTTAGCTCCGTAAATGACGCTCAGATGCAAAGCCGTATTTCCGTTAGAATCTAAGACTTGGTCAATTGGATTTAATCGTTTTATAATTAATTCGATTGCTTGAATCTGATGCGATTGCAGACTTGATTTAAATAAGCTCGCATAGTCACCTTCACCGGGTGGAACGTGTTTTAACATCCAGGCTAAACACACCATACTGCCGTGTTTGGCAGCAAGTGCGGCCAGTTCAAGCCTGGATAATTGCGTTTCTTCGATGTGTTCTTGTACAAAACCTATCTCATCGCTCATCACCGCGTAGTCCACTAAACTCAAACGGGCCTTGCTTCTATAGGGAATCTGCAGGTCCATCAAATCATAAACAATAAGAGGGGTCGTGTGGAATAACCACCAAAAGTGTTAATTCTGAATTAAATCATCTTCCAAAAATGTTGTTTTAGATGTTTTTCAAACGCATTCACCATTGCTGTTATGTCAATTTCACCGTTACTCTTTTTAAAATTGTACTTGCCAGTAAA
>JAFKGL010000040.1 GCA_017307065.1 Candidatus Paracaedimonas acanthamoebae | reverse complement strand
CTTTAAATACTTTGATCCATCACAGACATCGCAATCCTATCAATGCCTTATCCCATCTCTTAGCTGGGCTCATCAATTACCAAATCAGAGACGACAAACCTTCCTTACATTCAATCCTCAAACTTAATTCTTAAACACAGTTCGGGTTATTTTTAAATGTAAATATATCTTTTGCAACACATCAAGAAATTGATATTATCTTTAGCGATGGAATTCAGGCAAATTATTCAAATAGGGGAATAAAATTTGTTGTCCCTGTGACATTTAATGGTGATCTTGAATGGAACAAAAGAGAAATAGTTGTAAAAGGAGTCTCTATTGACCGATCTCTTTCTATGGAGCAGATTCAATTAAAGCTCTCTAGCTCTCCTTTGATAAGAGAAGCTATTCTTAAGGTAGTAAAAGATGATCCTGATGAGTCCTTCTTTAAAGCCATTGAAAGTCACTATGACTTATTTAAAGCGGATCTACCGCTTAATGATAAAATTGATTTCTACCGTAAACAGTTAACAATAGTCAAAAAGCATGTCTCATTAGGATCAGAAACTGCAAAATCTAATTTATATGCGGCATTAAATCAAATGGTCGTAAATTTATACAAGAGAGCTGAAGAGCTTGGAGAAATTGAATGCATACCTGTGCTAAGAGAAGCTAGTGAATTTGCAGATGCTAGCTTAAAAACTGATGGTTCTGACTCAATACATAATAAACGAGAAGTTGTTTTAGCCTTAGGTTGTTCTTTAGTAAAATGTGCTGAAAAACAAGAAATAGCGAGCGAGAGATTAAAGCTTATGCGTGAAGGCCTCGGATTTCTTGAAACTGTTGAAGAAATGAAATATCCCAACATTGATAAATTAAGTTCAATTTTAGCATGGGCACGCAATCTTTTAGGAGAAACTTTATTAAACGGTCTTAATTATGGTGATATGACTCAAAATGCACAGATTAAAGAAGCATTACTTGAAGCATTTAATATCTATAAACTTGCTTCTCAAGATTTAGCTAATGGACCGGAACATCTAGACAATCTTTTAATTACTCTATTTAACCAGGGCACAAGAACAATTACGCATGCCCAGAAACAAAAAGATACAACAGAAAAATTAAAATTTATTCGTGAAGGTGTTGCTTTTATTGAAACCGCTCAAAATATGTGGCGTCCGCTTCCGCAAACCAAGCAAGAATTATTGGGAAAAACTCTCTGTGGTTTAGCGACAGAATTAATAGAGGCTATTTATGATCTTGAGCCTAAAGACCTTGCTTTGCATGCTGATACAGTAGATATTCTTAAAGAGGCAGATATACTTTACAAGGTTGCTTCTTATCATTTTTCTGAAGCTTTAGAGGAGACAGATACTGTAAAAATAGTATTAGAACAGCTTGGAGTAAGGATTTTAAATCATGCTTCACAAGAAGAAGATATAAACAAAAAGTTAAGGCTAATCCGTAAGGGGATAAATTTTATTGAAACCACCCAAGAAATAGGACATCCTCATCCTGATATAATCAATAAATCTTTGGCAGTAGCTCGAAATAATTTAGGGGTTGCACTTAATAAATATGTAGAATCGAGCATGTCGTCCTATCAAAAATATTTACTGAATGAACCAATTTCCGACCTTATGTTTTTTTCCATAGATGCTGAATTTACTAACTTTGTTGTAGATATTCTCAGAAATTCAATAGAGGCAATTAAATTATTTAAACTTTCATCATCCCACTATTCTGGAGCTCTGGAAAATTATAAACAGATAGTATCCAATCTAAGTGAATTTGATTTAGTAAATAAATTACAAAGTCTAAAACAGCTTTTACATGATGCGCATAGTGGCCCCAATTCAAGAATTGCTAAAATGGCAATTAATCATGAAGCTTTAGATTCAGCAATAAATAATGTTGATCAATATATTCAATCGGTTGAATCTCTAGCAAAAGAACTCTTTTCCTAAGTAAAGATGTCGATAAAAATTAAGCAGAAAGAATCTCATTTATATTAAAAAGGTTATTTTAACTAATAAACGCGCTGTCAACGCTAGATAGAGGAGTCATATTAGGAGAGTATGTGTCAGTTCTAATAATGACATAAAGATAGAGCTCAATTAATAATATCTTCTTCTATAGAGAAATATAAATCATCACTTTCTGAACCGGAATCTGCGGTGTATGTAATACTCTTCATCATCAAGTCTCTCTAGCTTGTGAGTATTTCCAGCTTCTAAAAGAAATTCTTGTAGTTCTTTTGGGATAATGCCGTAGTTTAATAAAGTCAGAGGATCACCTTCTTTTGTAGCTTTTTGAAGATACTTCAACGCGAGACGACGGTTGATATATATTAGGAGCTAAAGCAATATGTCCAGGGGATACTCCAGAATAGACTCGCCAGAGTAGAGTATAATATTCTGAGCAAAAAGAAGGAGGATCCTAACCATGAAGATAGCAACGATAGGAATTGACAGCTTAACTATAACCTCTCTTCTAGAAGATGACCTAACTTCTGCTTATCTTTATTGATAATGCTTTCCTTGCCTCCTTTAATCTTTGCTCAGTTGTTTGAGAAGCTTCTATCAGTTTGACTGCAGCCTCAGGAAATTGTTTAAGATCTCATCCTTTTGATAGAAGGCTTCTTTTGCCATTTACATAGGTGTTCATGAGATTCTATTGCATCCATAATATATAGTTCCTAAATATAGGGAAGGGTATTGAATTAGGCTTTTTCACTCCCATATTCTTCCCAAATTAGCCATGTTAGCTGTGAAGTATTCTACAGATGAGTAGGCTCTAAATTAAATATGCAATGGATAGATAGCAATAGAGTGCATTTGATCGTTCTCTCTCTATTTATTTTAAGGATATTTTTGAGGTTTATTTAATCGGGTTTTAAGAAATTATTCAAATCATTTGCATAATAAGCATAACGTATAAATTGCTTTGTCCACAACAAGCAAAATAGTCTCTATTTTGGAACCCTAATGTTTGTATGATTAAATTTAATAGGTTGTCTCGTGTGACAATTTGGAGACAATCCTTCCCTTCATATTATTAAACATAAAAGGATTGATTTTAATGGCTCCCCGGGACGGGCTCGAACCGCCGACCCAGTGATTAACAGTCACCTTCTTATTATATATACCTGTATCTATGGATATATATAAGCCTTTATATTAAAATAATAATTTTAAAACATTAGCTGTTTTTATTCTATATAATAAGGGT
>JAFKGL010000039.1 GCA_017307065.1 Candidatus Paracaedimonas acanthamoebae | reverse complement strand
TGTTTTTGATTTTTTTCAGCAACCCAAGGAAAACTCAAAAGCCAATCAAGATATTTTCTAATTTCTGCAGCTTCTGGTGCAAAAGGTTGCATCATCTTCAAACGTTCAAATTCCTTTAATGCTTTTTTTTGTGCTTCTGGGGTAAATTTCTTATTGTTTATATCTTTTCTAATTTCCTGAAGATCAGACCCAATAATACTATTCATTCCTGATATTGGAGACATGCCCGAAATTTCATTTATAGTATGTGTTTCTTTAGAAGAAGATTGATTAGATGGTAAATTTAAAGGTTCATTAATTTGTTGTTGTTTATTTTCTTTGCTTAAGTCTTGAGTAAAATTGAAGGCTTGAAGATATTCTTGTATAAGATTATATAAAAGTTGGACTGATTTTTGGTCAGCTTCCTGAGGGCTTAATGAATTAACGTGCTCTTTATTTTCTTTAATAAACGCTTTCTTTTTCTCCTTAGACATTTCTTCATTTAAAAGAAGTGATTGTTGAGACCATGGCAACTGTGGGTGAGAATCATAATATATAAAAATAGGTAACTTTGAGGGTAAGTTTTTAATGTGTTTAAGAATAGAAATTCTGGTATTAAATCCATCCGATAACTCTGGATTATCCCCTAACAACTTAACAAGTTTATTTTTGTAAACAAACATTTTATCATTCAAGTATGATAAGTAAGATTTCCATTCATATATTCCATTATGAAGTACTAGACCGTCCATTAATGACGGATGTTTAAGAGCCACATGCAATAATGCATTTGCAGTATAGTCGTCTCCAACAGCTATTATTTTTTTAGTAGGAAACTTTTGATGAATTTTTTCTAAAATGTTTGAAAGATAGTTTTGGTAGCGATTAACGTCTCCAAAAGGTAGAGTACGATATTTACGGCCTAAATCTCTATAGCCAGGTTGGAAAACTGTTAAAGTTTCATAGCCTAATTTATCTCCTATGAATGAAATTTGATCGGTAAAAGGATTATACGTAGGTAAAAACAATAAATCTATTTGTGAAAATACAACAAATAAAAGATTACTTGGAGTTTTACTGACAGAGTGTCTTACAGGAACTTCTATATTAGAACCTATTTTAATTTTAAAATTGTGCTGATTAGTATTAATATAACCTTCTGCTTTTTCCTCAATAATTTTTTCAAAATATCCCTTATATGTAATAATTTTATTATTAAAACCATCGTTATATCTTAAATATGAGCAATCATTATTAGGATCATTTAAGATAATGCTAATTGGATATGGTTTATCATAATTACCTTTCTTTATTTTTTTATCCTTAAAGTCGAAATAGTATAAATTTGCTTTATCTCCGTCTTTCTCAGATAAAAAATAAAGGATATTATCGTTCTTATTGTAGATCATATTACCTTCAAGAAGAGGTTCTTTTTTACTAATAACAATATTTTCTAAGGTAGAGAAATCTATGACTGCTATATGATAAAGATTTTCTCCAGAACTAGCGTAATATAACCAATAATTATCTCCTAAAGCATGACAGTTCAAACCTCCTGGTAATGGCTGTGTTTCAAAGACAACTTGATTTTCCTTAACTCCTACAAAAAAAGAAGTTCTTTCTTTTTGACCTACTACTACCAAATAGTAAGTAACCCCATTACGTTCAACCATAGGAGAAGTTTTTACTTCCATTTTGTCTGGAATGGATATCTTTTTAAGCTTATCGTCTAGATAATTGTTAAAATTAAATTCATTTGCTTGAGCATGAGTTATAAAGCAAAAAATGATTAAAATAAGTGATTTGAACATCCTCTTCCCCTCTGATTCGACAGAAAATTATTATCACAGCAGATTTTACAATACAAAAATTTAATCTTGTTGAGAGAGACAGCTGTTAACAACCAAATTATTTAATTAAATGTGAAAGCCTTTATTATTATAATACTCTATTCACAATCTGTAAGGCTTCTTGAGCTGGAGAAAATCCTTTTGGCACTCCCTTCTCAAACCATCTCTTTGCTTCATTATAATCTTTACTAACTACTTTACCTTCGAAATAGAATTTACCCATGATAAATTCAGCTTCAGAATGCCCTTTTTCAGCAGCTTGGCGCATATATTCTAATGACTTTAATTTGTTATCATTCTCGAGATGAATAATTCCTAAATTATACTGGGCATAAGAATTATTTTTTTCGGCTGCTTTTTCAAACCATTTAATTGATTCATTTATATTTTTTAGAACACCAATACCTTCATAGTAAAACTTACCAAGTTTTACTTGTGCTTCAACTTCCCCTTTTTCAGCAGCTTTTAAGTACCACTTAGCCGCTTCTTCATAATTTTTTTCATTGCCGTATACTATTGCTAAGTTCATTTGGGCATCGAGATTTTCTTGTTCTGCTGCTTTTTCGAACCATTTAATGGCTTCTTTAGTATTTTTTGAAACACCAGTTCCTTCATAATAAGCCTTACCTAATATTATTTGTGCTTTAACGTGCCCTTTTTCAGCAGCTTTTAAATACCATTTAACTGCTTCTTCAAATTTATTCGCATTTTCATAAACTGTTGCTAAGTTTATTTGAGCATCAATATTTCCTTGATTTGCCGATTTTTCAAGCCACGTAATTGCTTGGTTCACATCTTGTTGTATGCCCCCTGTGCCTTTAAATTTTAGTAATCCAATATAAAGTTGAGCTTCTGGAATCCCTTGCTCTGCTGCTTTTTGAAGCCATTTTATTCCCTTTTGTAAGTCTTTTTGAACATTTTCTCCGGAAAAATACATCATACCTAGAAGATATTGAGATACAGCATGTCCTTCACCTGCAAGTTTATGGAGCATGGTAACAGCTTTTGGAATATCTCTATTATTATTAGGAACAAAATAATAATAGCCTGCTACATTATACTCGGCATTTTTATCTCCTGATTGGGCTTCTTTGATAAAAAAGTCGAGATTCTTTTCAATTTCTAAAGCTTGAGCATGTGGGTCATTAAATAATTTAACTTCTATATTTTTGGCTGTTGCTACAGAAAAAATAATAATATTGAGCAATATAACATGCACTAGTGTTTTCACTGATGACTTCCTCCCCTTGCATTTGAGATAATTCTTAATCTCATTTTATTAGGATTTACCACATCTTTCATGTTTTAGAAAAAATACGTAAAATTTTAGTTAATTTATAAAGATTTTTGTTTCTGGGAAAATTTTAAAATTTATACCCTATTTTGAAGAACCCTTCATGAGATTTTTGTTTTTTTCCAAGATCTCCATTGTATCCTATGGAGATATAGACATCATTCTTAAAAAGGGCAGTCAATCCTGCACCTGGACTAAAGAAACTATGATTCTTTTTATCACCAAAAACAGTAAAGCTTGGGAGTTGACCTATAAAAGATGAAGTAACTCTATGGGCATTCTTTAAACCTTTT
>JAFKGL010000038.1 GCA_017307065.1 Candidatus Paracaedimonas acanthamoebae | reverse complement strand
GTTTTTAAATGTGCGAGATCCATAGTGCCTCCACTTTCACTATTGTCTATTAGTTCTATTAATATAAAGACTTTATCTGACATATCAATAGTTGATAGATTTACTATTTGATTTAAAAAAGAAAAAATCTATAAAATTTAAAAAGATGGACTATAATAGGTGAGGTATTCATCTATGCAAACCTCCTATATCAAATTAGAAATAGTCATCTTCAAAAGTATTTTATAAGGTAAAGATATTCCAAGGTTATTTCAAAAGATACCCAAGGAACAAAAGAAGAATCGGTTACCCCTTTCTCCCCCCCTATAAATAACCGATTCTTCTTCCCCCATTTTCCGATTTATTATGATTATTTGTTTGTCCGTATTTTTTATCTAAATATTTATAATTTTTTTTCATAATTCTACCTATAAAACTAGAAATTAAAAAAATAAATATTCCTACAATTTTAATTAAATATTAATCAGATCATCGTAATTTTGAAAAAAATATAAGAAAAATTATTTGCTCATGAATGGGGAAAAAATGAAGACTTTTATAAAAAAAATCTCACTTAAAAAATTTATAATTTATCTTATAATATTATGTTTTAAGAATAGTGTTGGCTCAACATCGCCGATTTATATCCATAGCTTTGCTACAGGCAATGCTTTTCAACAACCCTCAGGAATAGCGGTGGATCCTGTTAGTGGAAAAGTTTTTGTTGCAGACACTATTTCAACTTCTAATCTTCTCAATATATTATTAACAACTCAGGGGCGAGTTTATTCTTTTAATTCTACAGGAATTAATCAAAATATTTTTTTTAATGATTCTAACACCACCGTATTAAATGCTTCTAAAATATCAGCAATAGCAACAAGTAAAAGAGCGGATGGAAGTCCCAATATGCTGATGATGAGAACTCAAAATGGAATAAATGATTATAAAATAGCCGATCATCTTCTTTCAAATGGAGCAACAGGGGTATTTCCTTACTCTACGACATATACTTTACCCACAAGCATAGCTATAGGTAAAAATGCTGATGGCACAACTAGTAATATTTATATAACAACCACAAATCCACAAATAAGAATTTTAAATGTCGGAACTTCAACGATTCTACCCAGTGAAGGGACGCCAATATCTTTAGCTCCTGGGGAGATCGCAACAGGTTTAGCTTATAATTCTTCTTATGGATATTTGTATGCAGCTTTACGTGATCAAGGTCAGGTTAAAGTGATAGGACAAAATACTTTTTATCTACCTACCGATAATATAGAACTACCATCAGCTGCAATAACTCTTAATATGAGTGGTGCATATGGATTATTGTGGGTTGCCGATCAATTTAATAAAAACATCCAATGTTATAAATATAGTACCGATGAAGCTAAATATGTCTTAGTAAGTCAAAGTAATAGCAATGCGTTAAATAGGCCTGTAGGGTTAGCTTTAAATGAAAAATCTGGCCAGATATACGCTTTAGATGAAGATGTTACAAAAGGTGTTCAAATCTTTTTCTCCCCCGATGCCTGGGTTCAATCAGGCATAAGTATTCTTCAGAATTTACCATTGAATCAAGATTTGGTCCTTGATTCTAATTTAACCATTAATAATGTTCCTAATCCAATCAATCGACAATTAAGGGTCTCAGCCACAGACAATAATGGGGTTTCAATTGAGGGTACTGGTTTATTAACCCTTACAGCCAAGCTTACATTACAGGATACATTATCTGTACCTGATGGTTTAAATCGCCTCGTTGCAGATCAAGTCAATTTGAATACAAACGGAATTCTTTCCTTAAGCGGTGGACAACTATCGATTACAAATAAGCTCGGCTTTAATGGGGGGACTCTTCAAGCGCATACGAATTACACGACTTCTCTTGCACCTACTCAAGTTACGGTGGATACGGGAGGGGGATCCGTTCAGGTTGATGACGGAATTACTTTTAAAATTCCAACATCCATTACGAAAGCGGTTACAGCTGCTGGTTCATTTATCAAGCAAGGTTTGGGTATTCTTCGGTTAACGTCGCTCTATGAAGGAAATATGTCTATAGAAAATGGAGTGGTCTCAATTTCGGCAAGCGATGGGAATGTTCCTCTTGCAACAAATCCGACTCTTACGTTAGGCACAAATACAGGTAATAGTGCGACTGATACTGCGGGTACCCTGCAAATCCACAATCCAAATTCTCCAACTTTTTCTAATATAGGGATATATCATCCTATAACTCTTAATTCTGGTGGTGGAATATTTGATGTTGCTATTAATACATTAGCAGGTCCTGGGGAAATATCTGGAAATGGTAGCCTCACCAAAAAAGGATTAGGCGTCCTTTCAATTGTTAGTAATACAACTTATAAAGGCGGAACTTTTCTTACCGAAGGGACTTTGCAAGCAGGAACGACGAATGCTCTTCCAACACCTCCCTCTGCTGTTGATCCTGCTTTTCCTAAGAATGGAGATCTTAATATAGGATCTAGTGGAATTTTCGATTTAAACCTTTATAGCCAAACAGTGAAAAGATTAACAGGGTCGGGTATCGTTACAAGTAGCAATTATAGTTCTAGTTCTTCGTCAGTTCTCACTATAATGTCTGATTCAGAGAGCGATACGGAATCTTCTGACATTACATTTTCAGGTGTAATTCAAGATGGTTCAGGAAAAGTTGCTGTGGTCATTGATAGTCCTGGAGGGACGCAAATTTTCTCTGGCACTAATACATTTAGTGGTGGATTAACTATCAAAAGAGGAATTCTAGCTGTTAGTAGTGATAGCAACTTAGGAGCAGCTAATAGCGCTCTGACCTTTGGGTCTAATACAGGCAGTAACGATACGGCGGGATTTCTTGCACTTATTAATTCTTTACCAATGACAATAAACCGCCCCATTACTCTTAATCTAGGAGGAGGCAAGATAACAGGAACTGATTCGAATCAAAT
This sequence comes from Candidatus Paracaedimonas acanthamoebae, assembly GCA_017307065.1. Classification (NCBI taxonomy): domain Bacteria; kingdom Pseudomonadati; phylum Pseudomonadota; class Alphaproteobacteria; order Holosporales; family Caedimonadaceae; genus Candidatus Paracaedimonas; species Candidatus Paracaedimonas acanthamoebae. The sequence goes on along the minus strand of JAFKGL010000038.1, from coordinate 6,483 downwards.
TACATTACCAGCCACAATTTCTGGACCAGGAGGTCTTTCATTTCTTGGTAATTTAAATATTGGTCTTGGATCTACTTCTGGAGGAGCAAACCTTTATTCTGGAGGAACCAACTTTACGGGTACTCATCAAGTAACATTTTATAATAGTGGTGCCTTTTCCAGTGGTCCTATCAATATGCAGGGGACTATAACTCTAAATTGGGGGATAGGTGCAACGTTAGTTAATAACATCACGTTAAATGGAAACATAGGATTAAATACTGCTGGATTTGCTCAAGCAGCTTTGACTGGGATCATTTCTGGAAATGGAGGAATCTTAAATATCATCGACAATCTAAGTCTAGGAACAGTTGGAGATGCTGCAAACACTTATCAAGGGCTAACGACTCTTGCTGCTGGAAAAACGGTTACTACTTATAAATCAAATGTCTTTGGGACTAGCTCAGTTACTATGAATAATGGATCTTCACTTCGATGGGGAGCGGATGCAAATTTTGATAATAATTTTATTTTAAGTGGTACAGTGACGACAAATACATCAGGATTTAATGGAACATTAGGTGGAGTTATTTCAGGATCAGGCAACCTTATCATTTCCGATAATTTATCTTTAGGATTAGGAACAGTTGGAGAAACTCCAAATACTTATTCTGGTGGAACGACTCTTGCAGCAGGTAAAACTGTCACGATCTATAAATCGGGAGCTCTTGGGACAGGAATCGTCACAATGGCTGATAATACGACATTACAATTTGGAGCAGCTGCAACAATTCCGAATTCAATTACTCTGAATGGAACCACAGCCACAATTAATACGGGTGGGTTCGCAAGTACGCTCACTGGAATCATCTCTCAAGTTGGAACCACGATCACCAAATTGATCGTTAAAGGTGGAAATATCCTAACAATGAATGCTGTGACCTCTCACGAAGGAGGAACAGAAGTTCAAGGAGGAACAACTCTCTTCGCTGGGATCTCAAATCTTTTTGGAGGTTTGAACAAATCTCTCTCTCTCATGGATGCGGGCTCTACTTTTGATATAACGTCAGGTTCCCAAGTCTTAGGCAATCTGAATGGAGAAGCTGGAACGATTGTTAAACTTGGAAACAATACTTTAACCTTGGGAACTGAAAATAATTCAAGTTTTGCAGGCGTGATTCAAGATAATGGAAATATAGGTAAAATCATCAAACAGGGGACGGGCACATGGAGTGTTTCCGGCTTAAATACTTATTCAGGTGGAACGGCTATTTCTGCGGGAACAATTCAAGTAGGAAATAGTTCTGCTCTTGGTACAGGAACTGTCTCAATGGAGAATGGAACAGCGCTTGCATGGGGAGCAAATGCAACCATAGCAAATCCATTTACTTTGAATGGGACGGCAGCGATTAATTCATCAGGATTTTCTGCAACATTAAGTGGTGTTCTTTCAGGTCAAGGTAGTCTGAATATTATTGATAATCTCAATTTAGGAACAACTGGAGGGGTAGCAAACACTTACTCAGGAGGAACTACTCTTGCAGCTAATAAAACTGTCACTGTCTATAAATCAAGTGCCCTCGGCACAGGCACTGTCACAATGGCTGGAAGTACGACTCTCAAGTGGGGAGCAAATGCAACCATAGCAAATCCATTTACTTTGAATGAGGTGGCAGCAATTAATTCAGCAGGATTTAGTGGAACGCTCAGTGGAATTCTTTCTGGGAACGGTGGCTTGAATATTGTTGATAATCTCAGTTTAGGAACAGTTGGTGAAGCTGCCAATACTTATTCAGGAGGAACCACTCTTGCCACAGGTAAAACTGTCTCTGTCTATAAATCAGGTGCGCTTGGCATAGGAACGTCCACAATGGTGAATGGAGCAACACTTTTATGGGGGACAAATGCAACCTTAGCAAATCCATTTGCTTTGAATGGGACGTCGGCGATTAATTCAGCAGGATTTAGTGGAGCGCTCAGTGGAATTCTTTCTGGGAATGGTGGCCTGAATATAGTCGATAATCTCAGTTTAGGAGTAGTTGGAGGAGCCGCCAATACCTATTCGGGTGGAACCACTCTTGCAGCTAATAAAACTGTCACGGTCTATAAATCAAATGCACTCGGAACGGGTACTGTCACAATGGCTGGAGGCTCAACACTTGCCTGGGGGTCAGCTGCGACCTTAGCAAATCCATTTGCTTTGAATGGAGAAACCACGATTAATTCATCAGGATTTTCTGCAACATTAAGTGGTATTCTTTCAGGGCAAGGTAGTCTGAATATTATTGATAATCTCAATTTAGGAACAACTGGAGGGGTAGCAAACACTTACTCAGGAGGAACTACTCTTGCAGCTAATAAAACTGTCACGGTCTATAAATCAAGTGCCCTTGGCACAGGCACTGTTTCAATGTCGGATAATACGACATTACAATTTGGGGCTTCTGCAACTATTTCGAATGCAATCACTGTGACTGGTAATACAGCCACACTTAATACAGCAGGGTTTGCAAGTACGCTCACTGGAATCATCTCTCAAGTTGGTACGACTCTCACCAAACTCATTGTCAAAGGTGGCAATATATTAACAATGAAGGGAATTATTTCTCATACCGGAGGGACAGAAGTTCAAGGAGGCACAACTCTTAAAGCAGGCATAGCCAATCTTTTTGGAGGAACAAATAAGTCTCTTTCTCTTGTAGATTCAGGATCTGCTTTTGATATGACTGTGGGATCTCAAGTCTTGGGTGATCTAAATGGAGACGCTGGTACGATTATTAATCTTGGAAGCAATACTTTAACTTTCGGCACAGCAAATGATTCAACTTTCAAAGGTGTGATTCAAGGGAGTGGCGGAAAAGTTGTGAAGCAAGGCGCAGGCACATGGGTTGTTTCTGGTGCAAACACGTATACAGGAGGAACCACTGTTTCTGCGGGAACAGTTCAAGTAGGGAATAGCTCAGCTTTTGGGACAGGCACTGTCACAATGGCTGGAAGTACGACTCTCAAGTGGGGCGCAAACTTAACCTTAGCAAACCCATTTATTTTCAACGGCACAACAACGATTAATCCAGCAGGATTTACAGCAACATTGAGTGGTGTTCTTTCCGGACAAGGTGGCCTGAACATTGTTGATAATCTCAGTTTAGGAACAATTGGAGGGGTAGCAAACACTTATTCAGGAGGAACAACCCTTGCTGCAGGTAAAACTATCACAATCTATAAATCAGGCGCACTTGGTTCAGGTTCTGTCACGATGGCAGATAATACAACATTTGCATGGGGATCATCTTCAACCTTAGAAAATGAATTCACTTTCAATGGAGCAACAACGGTTAATCCATCAACTTTCTCTGCAACTTTCAGTGGTATTCTTTCCGGACAAGGTGGTTTGAATATTGTCGATAATCTCAGTTTAGGAACTCCTGGGGGATCAGCCAATACCTATTCAGGCGGTACTACTCTTGCTGCAAATAAAACAGTGACTGTTAATAAATCAGGAGCTTTAGGATCAGGTTCTGTCACGATGGCGGATGGAACCACTCTTAAGTGGGGAGCTGCGGCAACATTAGTCAATCCATTCACTTTCAATGGAACAACAACTCTCAATCCAGCAGGATTTTCTGCTTCTCTTACAGGTGTTCTTTCTGGTGCAGGTGGAATAAATATAGTCGATAATCTCAGTTTGGGAACAATTGGGGAAGTTCCAAATACGTATTCAGGTGGGACGAACATCAGTTCCAATAAAACAGTGACTGTTAATAAATCAGGAGCTTTAGGTACGGGGACAGTCACAATGGCTGATAATACAACTTTACAATTTGGGGCTTCTGCAACTATTCCGAATGCAATCACTGTGACTGGTAATACAGCCACCATCAATACAGCAGGTTTTGCAAGTACTTTGGATGGAGCGATCTCTCAAGCTCTGAATACCATCACCAATCTGATCATTAAAGGTGGTAATATCTTAACAATGAATGGAGTGGCTTCTCATGCTGGAGGAACAGAAGTTCAAGGAAGCACAACTCTTGAAGCAGGGATCGCTAATCTTTTTGGAGGAACAAATAAGTCTCTTGCCCTTATTGGTGCAGGGTCTACCTTTAATGTGACTGCCGGCTCACAAGTCTTGGGTAATCTGAATGGAGACGCTGGTACCCTTATTAATCTTGGAAGTAATACTTTAACTTTCGGCACAGCAAATGATTCAACTTTCAAAGGTGTAATCCAAGGGAATGGCGGAAAAGTTGTGAAGCAAGGCGTAGGAACATGGGTTGTTTCTGGTTCAAACACGTATACAGGAGGAACCACTATTTCTGCAGGAACAGTTCAAGTCGGAAATAGTTCTGCCTTTGGGACAGGAACTATCACAATGACTGGAAGTACTACTCTCAAGTGGGGTGAAAACTTAACCTTAGCAAACCCATTTGCTTTGAATGGAGAAACCACGATTAATCCAGCAGGATTTACAGCAACATTGAGTGATGTTCTTTCCGGACAAGGTGGCCTGAACATTGTTGATAATCTCAGTTTGGGAACAGTTGGAGATGTTGCAAACACTTATTCAGGTGGGACGAGCATCAGTGCCAATAAAACAGTGACTGTTAATAAATCAGGAGCTTTAGGTACGGGGATAGTCACAATGGCTGATAATACAACTTTACAATTTGGGGCTTCTGCAACTATTCCGAATGCAATCGCTGTGACTGGTAATACAGCGACCATCAATACAGCAGGTTTTGCAAACATCCTCGGAGGAGCGATCTCCCAGGCACTGAATACTGTCACCAAACTTATTATTAAAGGTGGAAATATCTTAACAATGAACGGAATTGCCTCTCATGCTGGAGGAACCGAAGTTCAAGGAGGGACGTCCCTTAAAGCCGGCATAGCAAATCTTTTTGGAAGTTCAAATAAATCTCTCACCCTTGTAGATGCAGGATCTACTTTTGACATGGCTGTAGGTTCTCAGACATTGAATAATCTAAATGGAGAAGCCAATACAATCATTAATCTGGAAGGGAATACATTAACTCTTATTCCGGTAAATGACTCGATTTTTAATGGCACGATTCAAGGAAATGGAGGAAAGATTATTAAACAAGGTTCCAAGGTCTTAACTTTAGGAGGTAATAACTCTTTTAGTGGAGGGCTTGAACTTCAAGGGGGAGGGCTCCGAGCAACCTCTTCAACAGCTCTTGGAACAGGACCGATCACGCTTTATGATCAAACAACTTTAAATATACAAGTTCCTTTAACGCTCATCGGTGATAACTCTATTCTTTTTGCAAATGGATTGGCAACTTTACAAATCGATTCTCCAACGACCATTAATACAAAAATCTCTGGAAATGGTGGTTTTTATAAAACAGGATTTTCTGATCTTACGCTCACGTATTCCAATAGTGATTATGAAGGCCAAACTTTTGTTCAAGAAGGAACTTTGGCTGTTAATGGAGATATCACAAGCAATATTACTGTCAGTTCAGGGGCTATACTCACCGGAACAGGCTCTGTTCAAACGGTCACGAATGCTGGAACTGTCGCTCCTAGTGATCCCATAGGAACATTTATAATAAAAGGTGATTATCTTCCTTCTTCTCAAGGATTTACTCAGATTACTGTAAACCCTAGTATTTCAAATAAACTCGATGTTAAAGGGACTGCTCACCTTAACAATAGTATTTTGGCTGTCAATGTAACGCCGGGAGATAGTACTGCTTATGAAAATCATCCTCCTTTTGAAATCTTAAGTTCTGATAATGTTGTGAATGGTCAATTTGGTGCTATTCAAAGCTCGCATGTACGATATTTATGGACAGCTGATTATGAAACAGATCCAAACAAAGTCTTTTTAAATTTTGATCGGCTTGTTCTCTTTGAAGAAATTGTTCGTTCTGTCAGCGACAATACAAATCCTATATCCTCGGCTCATTATTTTGATAATCTCCCGCATCCGATTACAGATCCCGATTTAAGCAATGTTATTTCCATCTTCAATTCTCAACCTGAAGCCTATGGAATTACGGATATCTTCGAAGAGATTTCACCTGATGAACTTTTGCTGACGGAAGAGACAGCAACATTGGTAAACGAGATTAATGGCTTCAGAATGCATTACTTGAGAGATATGGTCTCTTCACCCGCTACAGCAGCTGCCGCTTTCACAACCGTGAAGAGTCAAAGATCAACGGCTCTTCTCACTCAACTTCGCCAAGCGTTTGGTCATATTAGACCCGAAGATCAACAAGTTCGTAGCCCTTCGATGTCCCTCAATATGCAACAACATATGCAAGATAATGCTCTGATGATGGGGCCTAAAGGTGGGATCTGGATCCAAGGGTTTGGGAATATTTCTCACCAAAAAGCCAGTGGGATTGATATGGGATATCGCAATAAGATGGCAGGCTCTTTGATTGGAATTGATTACAAGCTAAAGCCTGATCTCTTTGTCGGAGCAAGTGTTGGCTACGATGAAAGCCGTATTAAATGGATTAATGCTCT
>JAFKGL010000037.1 GCA_017307065.1 Candidatus Paracaedimonas acanthamoebae | reverse complement strand
ATCTACCAATAGGAATTAAGAGAAACCTCTCTCAGTCGTTTATCACCATGATTTTTAACACTCCCGTTTATTGTGCTGGTTATGTTGCAATTTTTGGAAGTCTGATTCCGGCTGTATCTTTGAGTTTTTCATCCGAGAAATCATATTCTCCAAGAAGGTTAGTGTGCGCCCATGACATCGGAGAATGCGATGAAATCGCTGAAAGCAACTTATCTTTCTGGTCAGGGCTGTCCATTCCTTTCAATTTTTGTGACAGATACAGGTAGTTCCAACAGATGATAGCGTTTTTGATGAGCCGATTGCAGCTTTCGGCTATTTCCTGCTCTTCTTTGTCACCCTGAGTAAATTCTCGCGGATTGCCAACGGCGATAGCCCGTGTGAATCTATTGGCCAATTCAACTTTGTTAAGTTGTTTTTCAATGGCCTGGCGCAGTTCCACGTCATCAATGTAGCGCAGGATAAAGTCGGATTTTATAATCTGTCCGAAGGATTTAAGCGCCTGATATAATTTGTGCTGTTTAGAATAGGAGTTTAGCCGCCTGAAGATATCGGAGGCACTGGTTTCCTTGAGTTTTATGGTAGTTACGAGCCGTAAAATGTCATCCCAGCATTCTTCAATTAGAGCTTCATTCACATATTTTGTAGGCTGGACAGCCCATGTTGGCTGATGATCAAGTTTTCCCGATTTGCAAATATAGAGCGTTTGCTTTTTCAGGTTTTTAATGCGTGGTGCATACGAAAACCCAAGCAGATGTGTTGTAGAAAAGATGGCTTCACTATAACCATGTGTATCTGTGGAATGGATATCACTTTTGATGACATCATTGTGCATGAGACCATCTATAACATAGGCGCTTTCTCGCTCTGACGCGCTAAAAACAAGGGAATGCCAGAGCAAATTGCGTTCGTCAATGAATGTGTTGGCTGTTACGCCCTGACCTTTGCCAAAATATTTGAAAGAATAATTGGCGTTCAGGGAATCTGTTTTCACTTCGAACTTCTGCCCGTCACTAGCTGTATGTAGGCTATTCTGATTTTTGCGGTAGATATTGGGCAACTCCATCCGATCCAGAAACCGGACAATACAATCATTAGCTGATCTTATGTTCTCAAGTGAAAAATACCAATTTACAGCATGTTGCAAAGCGCTTTCATTGATCAGTTTTGATATGCGCGACATTTTCGGAATACCAATCGCGCAACCCAAACCTATAATTCCAGCATAAAGAATTCTATCGTCTGTTCGGCCTTTCGCGTATCGTTGCTGCCAGTGCTGAAATTCCTGTAAAAAGTCAGTATGCGCGTTGACGGTTGATAATATTTCCGGCAACGGCACAAAATGGTGGTCTGGAAAATATGGTTTGAGTAAGTCGGTCGCCCCATCTTCTTGCTTTGGTGTTGCAATGGTGAAGTTGTTACTGACTCTGGTTTTAAAATGGGGATTATCGTTGTTTTGGATGTGGTCATTGGTATTCTTGTACTGCACAGAAAGAGCGTGTCCAAGCTGCTTAATAACAGGCTTGCAGTATTCAAAACTCTCCAACTCCGCTCTGTGTAGAAGATCTTTCTTTTCTGCGTCCCATCTGCTCCTGGCAATCAGATATTCATCAAGGGAGCGGTACTTATAAGAATGTTCCAGATTGATCTGTCCTGATTTGATAGCGCCCGCCACATGAATAAATAACAGGACTTTGTATAGAGACGTCCTGAATATGCCGTTACCAGCAACGGATTTTTGCTCTGCATCTTCAAGAAAATTGATCGGGGCATTGTTCCGAATTAACCCATTATTTTTTCTGAAATACTCGATAGCATCAGTTATAGACTGTGCGCCTGCTTCATACTGAAAATTTAACGATTTCAAGATGAGGCTAACTCGATTTTGTAATCGCAGGGAACGTTCTTCCAGTATATCGTAATAACGCGGATCATCAGCACCGCTGTCAAATCCGTTCTTAAAATCATGCCATTCTCGTTCAACGTCTGAAAAACTGGTTTGATTGGTTTCTAACAAGTCTTTAATCAGAGCCAGCTTTCCGGCATCGGTGTCGTCATTGTCTATAATATCCCGGATTTGACGTACAAAACCAAACACCTTTTCATCAACAGAAGATGCTAATGTCTTTAGAGACTGATGCTGAGTTTTACGTTGTTCATAGCACCACTCCTTATGATCACGTTTCGCGCCATTTTCAAAGGATTTTACAGCTATTAAAAGCGTATCGACCAGATTATCCTGAAGCCTGTAATATTGGTGGGTGATGAAGGCAACAACATGAACATAGCGGTCTTCTTCACGGCGTTGATTGAGCTGAAAAATATCGGATTTGATCACTGCATTGGCAAAATACCGAATGCCTTCATATCCCAGACCAAGAACAGGAATAAGTGGTTTCAGGTTATCGTAGAGTTCTGAAATATAGAGAAGGTCATACGCTCGTTCTTTGATCTGGGCTGGTTTTGTGGATTGTGAGAGTTTTTTGAGTAAGGTCAATTTATATCTGGCATAGGGGGTGTCCGCTTCCTGTGCAAACAAACCGTCCAACAATAATTTTGCCTCCGCGCTTAATTCGCGGCGAATAACGGCTGTAAGTTCTTTCCTCCTCTGATTGACGGCCTTTAGGATCAATTCTGAAAGCTGGAAATATGGCAGAATCTGAACGCGCTCTCGGATCAGAATATCAATGCAACGCCAGAAAATGAGTTTGGGCTTAAGTTGAGAGCGCATCATGGATGAAATTTCATGCTCAATGATTTGCAAAGCGGTTTCATCAAAACGCCTGTAACCGTAAAATTCCAGAATAATTTCTTGATGCCATTGTCGTGTGCTTTGCACATAGTGTTCCGGTGAAAATTGTTTTGACTGAAGATTTAAGATACGTGCGACATAGACTATATCATTTTGATGAAAATCTTCTGGTCTAAAAAATTTCTTTGCCGCTTTGAAATAACCACAGGCCAACAAAAACCCAACTTTAGTTGATGGCTTTCGCAAGGCCTCGGATTTTTCTTTTAGAGAATTCGGAAAATTGAAAAAGCGTTTACGTTCGCCACTGTTGAAAACAGGAGGGTTATCAAACATCTCCTGCTCGCTTTTATTCAAAATATACATTCTGGGCACGGCAAAATCCAATCGCTGATGTTCTAAAAACGATGGTTTTTAGAACAAGATACTTCCCGGCACGAAATTTATTAAAAACATGCCTTAAATATGTTCCAAAACATTGTTCCGTTTAATTTGTTCTGTTAATATCACAAAAAATCGTTTTAGGAACAAAAAATATGCTCATTGGTTATGCACGCGTTTCAACTCTGGATCAAAATCCGCAGCATCAGATTGATGCCCTCAATGAAGCCGGATGCAAAAAGATATTCACCGAGAAAATATCCGGCGCCAGCAAAAAACGAAAACAACTACAGGAAGTACTTGATTATATGCGCGAAGGCGATACGCTTGTTGTCTGGAAGTTATCACGCCTTGCACGCTCCCTGACGCAAATGATGAGCACAGTCAAAGATTTGGAAGAGCGTAAAATCGGCCTGAAAGTGATTACCCAGAATATCGATACCTCAACACCGGAAGGCAGGCTATTCTTTCATATGAATGCTGCTTTTGACCAATTTCAGAGGGAGATCATTGTTGAGAATACAAAGGCGGGCTTAAAATCTGCACGTAAAAATGGCCGCATTGGGGGAAGACCGCTTCTCATGACTGATGAGAAACTCCGCACGGCAAAAGCCATGCTTAAAGATACAGAAAATTATCCGTTTATTTCTGACATTATCAAAACACTCAGTATCGGAAGAACAACTTTCTATCGCCATTTCCCACCGGAAGAAATTCAAAAGATCAGACCAGAATCCTAAATTCTTATTGGTAGAGACGTACCTCTATGGAATTTGACCCTACCCCGTGTAATACCTCCAGATCTAGGTTAGTATAAAACAAGGGTGAATCGTTACCATTAAATTTCTTCTAAGGCGAGACCATGATTTTGTTTTAAGAGATCTTTTAATGCTTTTAAGGCAGAATCACTCATTGAAGAAAGAGTGTTATCGACTTTATCTATTAAGCTTAGAATAGTCGCTTTAGGGTCACCACCTCTTACATAATACATTAAAGCTTCATCAACAGCCCAAAAGGACATTGTAAAAAGAGAAACAGAAGAAGAAACTAAAGCAAGTACATTTCCAAAATCATTCATACTTAATGATTGTTGAACTGCAAGTTCGTAAAGCGTACCCGCATCACAACAAGCGAGTAAAAAAGCTAAGCTCGCCACTCCTGTTCGCTTTATCATAAGATCCCTATCTTCCTTTGACATAGGCGGAGGAGAAACAGATGAAGGTTCATCCTCGGATCCAAAGAAAAATGAGGAAAATTTCTTATACGTTTTTGTCAAACCAATAGAAGCGACATCATAAAATTTTTGAAAGCTACTATGCGCAGCAATTGCACTTAATGAAGAAGCTGTTGCAAGAGAAAAAATAGCAAAAGCAGCTGTCGTATAATCAGTTTGCTCTGGCGTTAAATTAAATAAAGGTTGAGTAAAACCAAAAGCAGCTTTTGTTCCATTATAATAAAGATACATACCACAAACGGCTACGGCTCCTCCTATATACCCTACAACATCTCTAAATCGGCTTGTTTCTTTAATATGAACTTCATCTCTTATAAAGAGTTCAGGATTTGTAAAAGCATTTATCTTTTTAGTAACATCTTCCCCTGCGTTATTAATAATATCTTCAAGGATCTTTGCTTGTTTAAAATTTAAAGCGCTTACAAATTTTCTTGATTTATCCAGTAAAGTTCTAATTTCATGAATATTCGCTCCCCGACTTTCTGGTTCTAATTCATAAAGTTTTTTGTTTTTAGGACCAGAAATAAATTTTTCATAAGCTGCTGATCCCAATTGTTCCATTGCATAATAATCTATAAGCGTCCTTACATAAAATGTAGGTAAGCCGGGTATTAGCCACCCCCATCCGACTAATGGATAAAAATTATCATATGCAATATACGTTAATATAGAAGCAGAACAAGCTGATGCACCTGCGAGAAAAGTATTTTTTGATATCCTTAATGTTTTCTCAAAACCTGATTCTGCTTTTTTTATATCAATAAAACTCTGAGGAGTCGGCGTGATTAAATATTTCATAAATTTCTGACTTGAAGCTGCCCCTAGTAAAGTCATAGGGACGCTAGATGCAGAGGCATATATGGTTGAAATAATATGATTCCCCGGGGCATTTAAGGAAGTAACAAGATAATGTTCTGAAAGTTTGTATCCTAGAATAAAATATACTGAACCTCTAGCTACAGCGCTTAAAGACCCAAATATAAACAATCCTTTGTTTGTACCTTTGCTAAGAGAGTCTTTCTTATTAACAACCTCTGTATCTAGCCATATTATTATTGCGCCATTTTGGAAGGTAGAAGATGATAATATATTCTCCAAATCTATGAGTTCTTCTCCTTCTGTGCTGACCAATACAGTTTTTAATGGTGCGTCTTCACCAATGCCCTCTAAGTATTGTGTGGAGAATTTCGAAGAAGACACTATAGGAGGTAAGCTCACAGGTTCGATTATGTCTTCTTCTTCATTAATAGCCTCTAATGGAACTATTCTCTTTAAACTTGTCTCATCTTCTTCTCCATTATGAGAAGAAGAACGATGCGTTAAATCTTTTAACTCAATTACATCATCTGTTGCATATATGAGATTTTCAAATAAGCATAAAGCAATAATAAACCGAATGATTACAAACATTTTTATCTCCTACTTAAGAGTAAAATTCACTGTTTACAAAAAATTCTTTAAGCCTTAAATGCTTGAATACAAGTATTTAATTGCTCAAAATCAGGAATATATTTTGGTAACCAATCTTTATTTTTTTCTATATAATCGCTAAGATTCTTAAGAATTACTTTATTAGAAGAATGATCTAACATCCCTTTTATAAGTTTTTTTGTTTCAATTATTTTATCTTTATACCATTGTATCCTTGAACTATTCTGGTGAATATTAAGGTTAGCAATTCTCTCATGTTCTTTCATAAGCTTTTGCAATACTTGATTTAAATATAATCTTGTAAGAGCTTTATTAAAAATAGATTCATCCAATACTTCTATTTTCTTTAATTCTAAAGAAGAGCAATTTTTACTTATAAGCTGTTGATTATATTTAATAATATAGTTTCCAATGAAGAGATTAATGCTCTTACAAGCATTATAAATTTGTTCTGGAGCTAAAGAAAAACTCATCCTAAGCGAATAATTAAAGAAATTACCACTTATCTCACCAGGAACCATATCAATATTACATATACTAAAGATAGCATTTCTAACATCTGTTGCCGTCTGAAATGGTGCATGATCAGCAATCTTAGCGCCAATTAACTTTGAGATATCCAGTAAGTGAAAGAAACACCCTTTAGGCTTTGTTAAAGTTCTTACAAGAGGCATGCCTGAGAGAAGTAAATTTATTAATTTTTTATCAAAAGGTTTTCCAACTTTATATTCATTTTCAAGAATTAACTGATAAATCTTTATTTTCTGTTCTTCAGTTATGTTTGTTTGGTGAATACCATCTACAAGAACTTTCATTAAATCACGCCTAAAGAGGTATTCTTGGCTATTAGAATTTAAATAATTATCTCTTTCCTTTTTAGGAGCACTAAAAACGGCATCAAGCGCGATCATAGCTGGAAGAGATGCACTTGAACTAGAGTTCAATAATCGATACTGCATTTCACTAATTATTTCAGAGGTTCCTATTGCAACGCCAGTTCTTAAACCAGGAACACAATATGATTTTGATAAACTCATAAGCGTCAAAGTTTTATCAAACATACCATCCATTGATGCCATCGTTGCGGGTACAATTTTTTCATATAAAACTCCCCAGTGAGCTAAATCATCTATAATATATATTCCTGGATGATCTCGAATCACCGCAGCAATTTCTCTTAAATCTTCTTTCGTATAAACAGCACCTGTTGGATTGTGGGGATTCATATGATAGAAAGCTTTTACACGAGGCGAAAAAGAAAACTTTAATTCATCTTTATTCACCAATGGATCGGATATAGTTTCAATAAAAGTGTTAAGTTTTTCTATATATTGATCGAAAATTTTTAAATCTGTTATTTCATCAATATTAGGAAGGGAAGGAATTTTTTCTTTATCTAAATTAAATACTTTCATTGCATGAATAAAATTCTCATATTCTTTTATAAAAGTAGTTAATATATAGTTATTGAATGCTCTTTCATTATAAAAATGAATTGTTTTGTATAATTTTTCGGGATGGACCTTCCAGCCATCATTCTCACTGATATCAATAAATCCTACTTCTCCACCTGCAGTATAGATTGGATCTATAAACAATCCATAAGTAGGGCGAGTGACTAATACGATATCTCCCTTATTTCGTATAATTGATTTAAGAGCTAGGTAGTATAGATTGGTACTACCATGTCCAATGACAACATTATTTGTTTCTAATTTTTGGTTAGGAGCCAAAATTTTTTCTTCTTGGCAATAGCTGCTTATTTTAGAAATAAACTCTGTTGTTGGAACTTGCATGCTGTAACGTGCATAAGTTATCAAATTTTCCCCTAGGCTTTTACGCAAGTTCTCTACAATTGGTGGAAAAGGCAAGAATGCAGGATTTCCTGTATTCATGGGAGTAATCTTAGTGCCAGGTGCTTTACCATGAAGGATATATAGATCATATATGTCTATGTAATATTTCATAATATCTTGTATGCTAGCCTTGCTACCCAAAGGCTTTATATACCTTGGGATATGTTGACTTTCGTGATGTAAGTTCTTTAATGCTTCTCCCACTTCTCCAGATTGATGTTTCCCTTTATTTTCAATATTATTTTTGGATTTCTGCTTTATTGTCGCTTCCCGATAAAAATTTACAATATGATTTGCTGAATGAGATAAAAACATTGGGTTTGACAATAATTTTTCAGTATTTTTAATAGCGGAATAAGAAGCAGTAACTAGATTTTTATCTGTATGTGTTAAGTAAAGTTCCCCTACTAATGGAGTATTTTCTGTTTCTTGATTACTAGAATAATAACGATAAAAAGTCGGCATGTTACTTAACTTTAATAAATCATTCTTACTACTTAAGTGTAGATTAACTTTAATGATATTTTTAAAATCTTTTTTGGCTAAATAGGGTTCAGTGCCTGTAACTACTTGGTGTAAATGATAAGATATTGGACTGTAACCTATTATCCTTTCCATGACTTCCATTTGGTTGAGATTTGGTAAGGTAAGATTATAATCGACAATCTCTATTTGGTCTTTATGAAATGCTAATACAAATTCAGCTGTACCATGGCTTAAATATGCTCCTTTTGCTAGCCTCTGAGATAATTCAGATAGCTTATCTTCTGAGATAATAGAAAAATCTTTCAAGTTAACTAAAGTAGAAATACTGTTTTGAGCTTTATGTCCTTTAATATCAATTTTTTCATGCCAAAGCGCCAAGGGAATAACTTTATTGTTAAAGCTCACTATTTGTAATCGATATAAATTTTCACGATAAGGTTGAATCCAAAGTTTAATATTAGATGCTTCATAAGTTTTTACGTTATCTAGTATTGAATTAACATCAGAAGTTTTACCTATATAATAAGTTGCTAAAGTTTTTTGGGGAGTTATAACTTTAACAGTGCAAGGCAACGATTGTTTTGAGATTTCTTTTGTAAAGTCTTCTACTAATAAATTTTGATTTTCAGTTCTATTTCCTAATAGCTTTGTAAGATGGTTAATAGCGGTAAGTTTATCACTATTTTGTCTCCGAAATGCTTTCCCATTAAACTGTTTACTAAAGGCCTCTTTAATGACATCTGCTAGCTCAGTATCACTCTCTTGAAGCGCATATACCTCACCTAAAATGAGACCCTTATTTTCAATTAAAATTTTTAGAGATTTTAGTATCTCTGACGTTTTATCTTGCACTATAATTTCATCATAATAATCCTTTGCTTTTTCTTCGCTTACTTTTGAATTGGAAGTCACTAGGTTAATAAGAAAAAACTTTTGTTTTTTTAGTGTTTTAAGGAAATAACTTTCCTCAAGTTTGCCATTAATAATTATTATAATCTTGTTGCGAGCATTAATTTTGGGTGAAACATTACCAGGACAGCTACCATTACTTATACTTGGATTTTCTATAACAAGAGAATATGTTTTTTCAGTAACAAATATAAGCCCTAATAGCATTAGAGCATAACTGATTATAACTAAATTTACTCTTGATAAAGACAAGTATTGTTTAATTTTTTTCCAACTATAATACATCTATATTACCCCAAAAATTTTAAATATAAGTGAGATCGAATAATATAGGGGGGTATATTATGTGTCAATAGGCTGTTTCAATATTTTTAGTATTAAATTTAACTTCACTATGTATCTCATAAATGATATAAGATAGTGCCCTATATTATGAAAGACATATTGGAGTAATGATGAGTCATATCATTCGTAAAAAGACCAAGCTCTTAAATCGAGTACGACGTATTAAAGG
The DNA here is from genome assembly GCA_017307065.1 of Candidatus Paracaedimonas acanthamoebae. Classification (NCBI taxonomy): domain Bacteria; kingdom Pseudomonadati; phylum Pseudomonadota; class Alphaproteobacteria; order Holosporales; family Caedimonadaceae; genus Candidatus Paracaedimonas; species Candidatus Paracaedimonas acanthamoebae. The sequence continues at coordinate 873 of JAFKGL010000037.1, read as the reverse complement.
CCAAATTGAAGCCATCGAACGCGCTTTAGAAGATGAAAAAGGATGTACAGAAATTCTCCATTTAGTTGCTGTAATTCGAGGGGCAACTAATGGGTTGATGTCAGAAGTCATGGAAGATCATATTCGTAATCATATTGCTGATTCATCTCATGAAACAGATATTGAACATGCTAAAGAAGAACTTATTGAGGCCATAAAATCATACCTGCGTTAGTCTATTATATAAATATTTAGAGATATCATTAAATTCTGTAATCATTGCTTGCATAGCTTTTGTAGAAGTACCAAACGAATATTTAAGACACTCATCAATATGGTCATGAATCAGTAGCTTTCTTGCATTTGCTATTGCTGTTTTCAACAGCATGTTGTGGTTGAGCAAGATCTCTCAAAGCGACCTTCTTTAAGGAGTTTTATTGTAGTTTAAGATGTCCTTGAGCACATCGAAGTCTTTCAATAATTTCTGGATGAGTAAGATGTAGATGTTCTTTTGTAATAGGGGATTCCTGGATAAAACCCCTAATAAACTCTTCTTTAAAGAAAATAGATTAAGAACCTTAGTAGTATTTTGTTTATTACTTTATCTTTTATAATCAAAAAAAAGATTCATTCAACTTCGAGATGCTATTGAATCCAAACTTTCTTTAAAGATGATTTTAAAAGATTGGTACATGATAAAGGCGAATCTAGCAGAATTGCCCCATAAGCGCACACTCCAGATAGAAGAATATGATTTCTCGGATGAAAAACTCAAAGATACAGCCGGAATCAGACTTCCAAAAATTGCAACATAACCAGCACAATAAACGGGAGTGTTAAAAATCATGGTGATAAACGACTGAGAGAGGTTTCTCTTAATTCCTATTGGTAGAT
>JAFKGL010000036.1 GCA_017307065.1 Candidatus Paracaedimonas acanthamoebae | reverse complement strand
GCGCTTCCGAATTGCTTCCGTAATAATAAGATTATCGAAAAGAAAAATAAATTATATTTAATATACAAATGTTTATAATTAAAAAATAAAATAAGATATTCTAACTACGGATCAGAAGGTTAGGAGTTCGAATCTTCTCGGGCGCGCCATTTAAATCAAAAATTTATCCTATTCATTTTTTCAATAAAAATAATTGTCTTTAAGTTATTATCTTCAACGTGGTTTTGAACGCGTAGTTTTAAGCCCAGTTATGAAATGATTTTGTAAATTAGAGATAAAGGTCGATATATTTTTCTGAACTGCAAGTTTTATGGCCTCTAATCCACGCTTATATGCAAAGAAAGAATAACTTAGTGGCACTGTTGATTATGTTTTGGTTTTGGAGGTTTAGAGTGAATTCTCTAAATAAAGATTGAGTCGAATTAATTTTTGTCCTATTAATAATGAAGGGATTTTTATCTAATAATCGAATGTTTTTTAATTTTTTGCTTAAAAGGAGGAAAAAATGAAGCTTAATTATTTAATAGTTTCTTTTTTTTGGTGGGGATTGATCATGCCAGTAAGTGGAAGGTGCAGTTCATTAATAGATAATACACAAGAGTTAGAAAAAGCGTTTAGTAATCCTAAAAAAGCATTTATGAAAGCTAATGAAAGTGATGATTTTAGCTCTATTTTTGCATCAACTCTAAAGAAAAGCGAATTCCCCCAAAAACATTTTTCTGAGCTTTCTCAAGAAGAATATGACCAATTTAAAGACAGCCTAGGACTTTTCAAAGGAACAGCTCTAAAAAAACAAGTTTTTGATCTTCTCTTATTCGCGAGATTAGCAGGTTGCCCTGTTTTAGCGGTAGGCGAGAAGAAAGAATTTTTTTATGATGCACGCCAGATCTATGATCCCACTGAAAAAAGTATTGCAGAGGGAAAACAAGTAGTTATCCGTCCGCATCAGGGGAATTTTGTGACGATTGAAGCCGTAGGTGATGAAAAGGATACGTCGAGGGCAAGGGAAATAACAAGCGATTTAAGAGAGAATGCTGTAATCTATCATTACCTTGGTGATGAGACTAATGCTTTTGATGGAAAAAAATATGAAGAAAAAAGAAAAGACCATTATTCAAATCATAGCGCCGCTAAAATATCGTATGATTTTTTAGAAGATTATATTATTTCACCTTATACTCTTGGAAGTATCTATATGAGCAGAATAATATTAGGCCTTAAAAAACTTCCTAAAGCTGCTGTTAACATGATGCGAGGAAAGGCTATTTATATTTCTTCTCAAGAAGGGAATAGTGGTTGTCTTTATATGACGTCTCATAATATCCCAATTATAAGCTATTTAGGTTTAGTCCCAGGAATTTTCATTGAAAATAATAATGTTACCGATCAAAATGTTATTTTGATGTCAGGGGCTCTTATCGAACGTTCAGCTTTTAGAAGGAGCGTAGTTTTGCAAGACCTACATCTAAATTCGATAGACTTTCCTTATTTTTTTTCAGGATTAGAGGGGAGCATCAAGACTTTAGATGAGGGAACTCTTTTCTTTCATGCTTTTAAAAAATATGTTTTTCAAGAAAAGGGATTAGATCCAAAGCAAAAAGCTGCTCTAGAAGATTTATGTAAGCTCGATATCTCAAAAATTGCCACCGGAGATTCTTTTCCTCGTGAAGTTATTGTGAAAAAGAGCAGCGTTAACAGTAAATAATTTTATATCCCTAATCTTTTGATGGGCTAATGTAGAAACTTTTATTTGAGGTTAAAGAGAAAAAACATGATAAGAAAAAAGCTTCTTAATTTGTTTGCTGTTAAGGTTATTCTTTTACCTTTTATATGGCTTATTTTCTTTTCAGGAAGTTCGTGTTTTAGCTCCACAGACGAATTTACCTTATCAGAGCAGGAGATTCGGAAAAACCATCAAGCTTTAAAGGAAGTGGTGGACGATTTTTATGCGAAAAATAAAGATTATTTTATTCCTCCAGAAAGTAGGTTTAGAGGTCGTTTTCAAATCGAAAAGAGTATTAACCTTTGTTCGATTGGAATTCTAAGAATTCTTCTAAGGGAGAGTGAAATTCAAATTTCTTTTCAGACATTGTCAGATTCTAATGGAAAACCTATAGTAGCTTCGAATTCCTCTGTAGATCAATGGAAGCAGGAGTATATTCAGAAAGATAAAGATTTTCACCTTCTAGCATGGCCTACTGACAAATCTGGCAAGCTTTTATCGGTTGATTTCTTAAAAGAAAGAGCTCTCGATAAATTTCTTTTCGATTTAGATTTATCTAAAGTTAAGTCTGGCGATAAATTTCAAGTTATATTTGGTGAAATGGAGCGTTTTTTAGGTGCAGTAAAAGAGGTAATAAAAAAAATTAAACCAGAAAATCCTGTCCCTCTTTCTGCCTTGTCCTCTGAAGAAAAAGATTTATTGAACAAATTAAACAAGTTTACTGAGGCAGATAGTTTTCCTAATCTTCTAGAGAATACAACTCAAGCAGTCTTGGATGTATGGAAAGCTTTTTTGGAAAATGGTTATTTAGATCCTGAAAATGCCCAAAGAAAAATTTTTATGGATCATATTCTTTCACAAGAGATAAAAGACGAACTGACACGGTTAGAAGTAGAAAAATATTCTCATTTTTTGGGAGTTTCACTAGAAGACTATATAAAAAGTGATGAAGATATTCGTACTTGTCTAGACCGCTTTCGCCCTAATTCTCTTGGCCCTAATCCTAAAAAAGAGCAACATTCCGAGACTTTATTTACTGCCTGGATTGAACATAATAGGAGCAAATTAGAAGAAACAATATCTCCTCCAGAGATAACGTTAATTTATTTCCTCTATACACATAAAAGTACATGTAAGAATTGTGAAGAACTGAGTTATAATTCTATATCTCGAACTCCAATATCTCGAACTCCATTTTTAATATCTTTTTCTGAGATTTTTAAGAATAATGGGGTAGAGAATTTTTCTGATATTACCGATCTCTCTTTGAATTTGGAGGATTTTAAACGTTTATCTGGGGAAGAGAAACCGAGCGATATCCATCCTTGGAAAGGTATTGTTAGAATTCCTGTCCAATATCAAATGTAGGAGCGTAACATGTCAAAATTTTTTATTTCTTTAGTTTTAATCACTTTTGTTTCTTGGCAGAATGAAGGATATTCGTCAGTAGTTGTTAAAGAATTAGAGGATGGTTCTATCTCCATTAAAGCCGGTCAAAAGTACCCTCCACACATTTTTGACACGCTTGCTTTTGTTAAAGATGTTCAAGAAAAATTAAGTAAATATCATACAAATACGCCTCTTTCGATAGATTTATCAGGTGATATTTCTATAAGTTCAAGACGTGTAGAAATTCTTTTAAATGAATTGAATAGAACTTCTTTCCCTATAAATTTTTTAAACTTATCGGGCACTTCTGTAGAAGCAAACATAATTGATCTTTTATTAAAAAGCCGTATTGAGTGTATCGATATTTCTGAGACAGAAGCAGCAGAAAGTGAGAAATTAAGTTTTGAGGAACCTTGCGAAAAATTTATTTTTATTCCAAAGAGTTTTCTGTATTCAATTAAAGACTTAGATAAAGATACTTTAGATTTTCATAAAAAATATTATGGACATAATGATGAAGAAGACCTTCCACAAAGGGGACTTCTCTCAGGAGATACACCTGAAAAAACTTCTGGTCCTTTAGGAATATTCATTCCTCATTCAAGTCAATTTTGTGGTTTATCCGTCAATTATGGTGATAGTACTCAAGGGTTCATTCTGCCCTCCAGTGCTCAAATATTTGGGCTGACAGGATAATCTAGAACGCTTAGATAAATTTTGGAGCAATCAAGAGAAAATATTTTTCTGAATATTCAGTATATGCTTAGCCAATTATTAAGTTTAAATCTTTATCTCTTTAAACCTCATCTGTTTATTAAATTCGTCTCAAACATTTTCCAGACGCCGTTCGTTCCGTGCCATTCGCCTTTTGTGGCGGCTTTAGAATATTCTGTGGCACGCGCTTCAAAGAAATTTGCGTGTTCAACCCCATTCAACATAGCCATTAACCAAGGTAACGGATGATTTTTTGTTTGTTTATATTCTCCAGCTATCCCGGTGAAGTAACCATAACAGGGTCTTAATTTAAGCTGGGTTAATCGCCAGTCCGCAATATATCGAATATAGGATTTGATATCATCGGCGGTCATGCCTTGGATTTCTCCTAATTCAAAAGCAAGGTCGATGAATTTATCTTCTAAGTCGACCATTGTTTTGCCTACACTGATGATGTCATCTGCGACTGATTTTGTGACTGAGCCCGTTTCATTTTCCCATTCATGGTAAAGACGTATGACGGATTCACAGTGCAAGCTTTCATCTCTCACGGACCAAGACACAATCTGCCCCATTCCTTTCATTTTATTGAAACGAGGAAAATTCATGAGCATGGCAAAGCTAGCAAAGAGCGACATACCTTCAGTAAAGGCTCCGAACATGGCGAGGGTGCGGGCGACATCAGCGCAGGTTTCAGTTCCAAAGCTTTTCATATAATCAGCTTTAGCTCGCATTGCAGCATAATCATAAAATGCTTGGAATTCAGTTTGAGGCATCCCCAATGTTTTTAGAAGAAGGGCATAAGCATCAATATGAACTGTCTCCATATTCGTGAAGGCCGCCATCATCATCTGTATTTCAAGGGGCTGAAAGATAGGGATGTATCGTTTGAAATAATTATTGCTAACCTCAATATCAGATTGCGTGAAGAATCGAAAAATTTGGGTCAGAAGATTGCGTTCGGTTTCAGTTAATAGATCTCCATTCCAATCCTTGATGTCTTCACCCAAGGGGACTTCTTCCCCTATCCAGTGAATCTGCTGTTGACGTTTCCAGGCAGAATAGGCCCAGGGGTAACGTTCGACATTATAAGAGCCAGAAGTCTCAAGCAGACCAATAAGTTCTTTACCTTGGAGGTGGAAAGGATTTTGAGAACCATAATTTACTGACATGAGAGACACTCTTCATAATTTGTTTGTTTCATTTCCAGCTTTTGCTCTTCTTTTCCATCCCCCCCTGCATATTCCGCGCGCTGGATGGATTTAGAGCGGAGATAATAAATGCTCTTTATCCCTTTTTCCCAGGCTGACCAATGCAGCATGAGGAGATCCCATTTATCAATATCAGCCGGTAAAAAGAGATTGAGAGATTGTCCCTGACAGATAAAAGGGGCTCGGTCACCTGCAAGTTCAATAACCCATCGTTGGTCAATTTCGAAAGCCGTTTTAAAAATATCTTTTTCATCTTGAGAAAGCTCAGATAAGTGTTGGATGGATCCTTCACGTTCTACAATCGATTGCCACGTCGCATCTGTATTAATTTCTTTTTTCTCAAGCAATTTTTCAAGATATGTATTTTTGACGACATAATTTCCAGAAAGTGTTTTGTGATTATAAACGTTTGCTGGAATTGGTTCAATACAGGCTGATGTTCCACCACAGATGATACTAATACTTGCGGTAGGGGCGATGGCCATTTTATGACTGAACCTTGCTTTAATGTTGCGCTCTTCCGCGTCGGGACAAGCTCCTCGTTCTTCAGCTAAAACGACAGACGCACTATCCGCATAGCGACGAATATGACGCATCATCTTTATATTCCATGATTTTGCCATCACACTTTCGAAAGGGACGCTTTTAGATTGTAAAAAGGAGTGGAAACCCATCAAACCGAGTCCCACGGAACGTTCTCGCATTGCAGAGTATTTTGCGCGTGCCATTCCTGCTGGCGCGGTCTCGATAAATTCTTGTAAGACATTATCAAGAAAGCGCAGGATATCTTCAATAATCATCGGGTCTTTATGCCATTCGTCCCATGTTTCTGCATTTAAAGAAGAGAGGCAACAAACAGCAGTTCTGTTTTTTCCATGCTGGTCTGGGCCGGTAGGCAGTAATATCTCGCTACATAAATTCGACATTTTTACTTTCAACCCAAGCTCGCGTTGATGCTTGGAGAGAGATTTATTGGCGGTATCAATAAATATTAAATACGGTTCGCCTGTTTGAAGGCGGGTTTCTAAAATTTTCTGAAAGAGCTGACGCGCATTTATATGGCGGATGACGCGTTGATCTTTGGGACTGCGAAGGGCAAACTCTTTATCATCCCGGACAGCTTCCATGAATTCATCGGTTAAATTGATGCCATGGTGAAGGTTTAGGCTTTTACGATTGAAATCACCAGAAGGCTTGCGAATTTCTAAAAATTCTTCGATTTCTGGATGATAAACATCCAAGTATACGGCAGCAGAACCTCGTCTGAGGCTTCCTTGGCTAATGGCAAGTGTCAACGAATCCATCACGCGGACGAAAGGAATGATACCTGACGTTTTTCCAGCTCGACCAACGGATTCTCCCACCCCTCGGACAGATCCCCAATAGGTCCCAATACCTCCCCCATTCGACGCGAGGAGAACATTTTCATTCCAATTTGAAACAATTCCATCAAGAGAATCATCGACAGTGTTTAAAAAACAAGAGATGGGAAGGCCGCGTTTTGCCCCCCCATTAGAAAGGATTGGGGTTGCAGGCATAAACCAGAGGCGTGACATATAATCATAGAGGCGCTGAGCATGAGCGGTGTCATCGGCATAAGCGCAAGCCACCCGCGCAAACATCTGTTGATAATTTTCATTATCGAGTAAATATCGATCTTCAAGGGTTGCCTTCCCAAAGTCAGTCAGCAAGGTATCGCGTGATTCATCAAGGGTTAATTCTTTGATATTGATCCTTGGTTTAACAGGGGGAATTGAGGCTTTGCGATAAAGCTCTTTTTGTTCTTGTGTTTCCGGAAAATGTAAGACTTTTTTAGTAGGATCGTAAGCGACAAGATTACCGTTGCGATCGAAATCATAGGCGTTAGTTAGCATGTGGACCCTTTTTAGTCAGAAGGCAGGAGAGCTTGAAAGCGAAGACACAAAGGTGCATCTATTACCCTCAACCGGTGCGCCCCGCCCGATGGTTGCAAATTTGTTTCTGGCAGGTCTCCTGACTTACGGGTCGTTGCCAACCTTATTTACCTTCCCAGTTCCCCAGTGGCGTAGATATGAGGTGACTCACCGTTTACAGTTGCGGGGGCAGCTCCAGAATTGAAAATATGTCGCACTGGATTCCCTTTTAAGCATTAGAGATTACTAAATAATGCACCATGAACACCACATATAGTACGTAGAAAGAAAATTTTGTCAATATCTAGTGTTGATGTCTGTGAACAATTATCATTATGAAAACACAATAACCCTGCCAGATTATGACAGGGTTATTGGTTTTTAGGTGAGCCCTACTTTATTTTTTATTTGCTTTGAACTCAGGTGTTAAAGTGATTCCTCGAGTTAAAGGAACATTCTTACTACTGGTAAAGTCCTTAGGAATATAGTTACCAGCGATACCTCTATCTAAGATACCCATATCCATGAGCATCTTAGCTGTTAGCTCACTACAGAAAGCTGTTTTTAAGATCTTCGATCTAGATTCCGTATTCGCTCTGAAGAGAGCCATAAGCAATCTAAAAGGATTCTTTGTATAGGATTTATGATCATAATCCTCGACAAATTTCGTGACGCGCTTTGCTTCTGTGCGATCTTGATCTTCAAATACAAGAAGCCTATAGCTTATCTTCCCATCATACTCAGTCACGACTTTATCCCAGAGTGTCGTCCGTACATGAGGATATTTTCCCTGTAGAACTTCACTTGCTGAGCCTGTGGATTCAAAGCAGTACCAAGTATTTTCATCATCAGCATCTGCCAAGATAACTCCTACGTGAGAAACCTTACTACCCGTTACGACTTTAATTCCATAACTGAAAGGGTCTGTTCCTGAAAATAAAGCCACGCCAACAAGGTTATATTTTTTCTCTTCTCCAGTTTCTTGAGAAAGTAGGGTATATGGATGCCCCTTTGCGTTATCTTCATCAAAAACATCGGAAGCCTTTATAGGTAAAGAGCCCAACATTAAGAAAGCAAGTGATGTTAGAGCGATCTTTTGTCTTTTAAACTTGTTATAAGTTAATACAGTCATTTATAATCTCCATTGTCATAGGTGTTATTGACAAACCTGAGAGAGGTAGCGGCCTCTCTTAGGTCTTCATAAGAAGATCACCGCGATCTTCTTATTTTGTTCCTGCTCCAAACGTTTGGTTCTTTGCAGTAACACCTTGATCATGTGAGATAATTCAGCAGAGAAATATTGGGGAAATAGGTGTAAGGGTGCCCCTTAAGGGGAATGGAAAACAGCTTGCTCTGAGGTTGATAGTTTGGCATGTTGAAGGAATCTTTTGAGAGAAAGATAGAAGCAGCCGCCTCCATTTAAGGAAATGCCTTTATGCCAAGTGATAAGCTCAAGTTACCGCAATTGCCGCCAGAATTTTATCCTGAAGGTTTGCTTGTCATTAAAGGGATCAAATTCACCCCACGGCAGATTGATATTATTGCATGCTTGATTAGCGGTGGAACGGGAAAGACAATTTCCTCTCTTCTCGATATCGAAGTTAAAACTTTAGAAGCCCATAAAAAAAGCATTGGCGAGAGAATTGGCGGCGGCATCCAAGAAGATATTATTGCTTTTGTTCAAAGATCGCCTCACTATGAATTCTTGAAGCAACACTATCTAATACTTCTTCATAAAAATGAGTTTGAGAAACAGCTCAAAGACCTTTCAAAGAAATTTTCCGAAAATACCCCCGATCTTAAAGTAGACCTTGCCTCCACTTACGGGAATAAATCTTCTCTTCTTAACCTCTTGGTGAGTCATCTCAAATTGGCAGGAATAAGAATCGTCAGTGAGGAGAAAGAGGGCGAAAAAAGCTTTCATACCCTCACACTTTTACCAAAGAATAGCGGTCAGTTTTTAGAACGGGAAATTCTTATTCTTTTGGATAAGGAGGTGAAAGACATCCCTTCTGATTCTATCGATCTTAGAGAGGGGAAAACTTACTTTGCTTCCTGTGTGGAAGTGTTAAAGAAGTTTTATGCGGAGAGTCAGCTCGAGAAACTCTCTTCGTCAATTAAGTCAGAACACAATTTTACTTTTAAAGATGACAAAGGACCAAACTTTCCCAAAGAAGTAGCTTTCTCTTTGCATTCTAAAATATGGATGTTTAGGAATAGTCTTATTGTTTTAAGTGGAATCATTATCTTATTGTTAGCTTCAGCCTTTCTTTATCAGACACAGATATCTTCCACTGAAGAGAACGCTCCCGTTCGACCTGAGCTTCGAATCCCGGATGATAAAGTACGTCTGGAGCGTCCTAACTTGATGAAAAATATTGATAAAAATCTTACTTCTCAAGACGGAATTCAAACTGTCACTCTTGTGGGTATGGGAGGGGCAGGTAAAACAGTTCTTGCCCACATATATGCTCGCGACCACTCACAAAAATTATCTGACATTGGGAGAATCAATGCAGAAACAAAAGAAAGTCTTATCAATTCCTTTGAAGATTTTGCCGATGAATTAGCTAAAACAAAAGAGAAGAAAAAAGAGCTTAAGTATATTCGAAATAACTACAATCTAGAGAAACAAAAAAAGAAGATCTGTTCCTTTGTGATGCGTCATTTAAAACTCAAGAGTAATTGGCTTTTGATTTACGATAATGTGGAAAATTTTTCTGAAATTAAAGAATATTTTCCTCAAAAATCTGACGTTGATGCCTGGGGATCAGGAAAAGTCATCATCACCACAACAAATGATAATATTCAAAATGCAAGCTATATAAATCCAGATAATATTATTTATATTAAAGAATTAAGTCAGGATGAAAGTTTAACAATTTTCAGTAAAATTCTTTATGGTTATGATTCGGCAAAGCTCATAAAAGAACAAAAGCAAGAAGCAATAAACTTTTTACAAAATATACTCCCCCTTCCTTTATATATTTCAGTTGCAGCGAATTATATGAAAGTTAAAAAAATCACATATGAAGAATATCTAAAAAGAATGAATTCTTGTAGCAAAGATTTTGAAAGAGAACTGAAAGACTTTACCACTGAAACTACTGATTACGACAAAAAGCATTATGGAATTATTGCCCCATCTTTAGAAGAAGTTATAAATTTGAACCCTGAATTCAAAGAGCTTTTTTTCTTTATATGTCTCCTTGATTCACAAAGTATCCCCAAAGAATTGTTAACTAAATATAAAGACGACTTAAAGGTAGAGAATTTCCTCTATAATTTAAAAAAATATTCATTGATACAAGAGGAATCAAAACCGGTTCATACCATTTCTTTTCATAGAACCATTCATCAAATTGCAAAAAACTATCTTACCAGAGCTTTACATTTAGAAAAGCAACCTCAACTGTATACTTCAATGGCAAATGCGTTTGCTGAGTTTATTACTCATGCGATAGATCGAGCTGATTCCAATAAAATGAGACTTATGGTAATTCATTGTGAGAAATTTTTAAGTCACCCTTTCTTAACCACAAAGATCAAAGATATTGTAGCGGCAAACTTAGGCGCGATTTATTACAGTATTGGCGATTACACCAAATCCAAGACAATACTTGAGAATACTCGGAGATCTTTCAACACTTATACGGAGAAACCTTATCAACTCCTTGCTGAGGTCCTAAAGTATCTAGGAATTTCTTATATAAAGCTAGGAGATCCTAAAGAAGCAAGGACTGTCCTTGAAGAAGGAGAAAATATTTATAAAAAATACCCTCCTCAAGAGAAGCATAAAATTGCTGACTTGTTAATGTTTTTAGGATGGGCTTACAAAGATTTAGGAAAGTATGAACAAGCAAGAGTTACCTCAGAGGAGAGCAAAGATATTTATGAAAAACATTCTCCTCAAAAACATCACAAGATCGCCTTTATTTCAAGCCAGATTGGGATAATTTATTTAAATCTTGGAAACTATAAAAAGGCCCAATCATTTTTGGAAGAAAGTCTAGCGACCTATGAAAAGTATCACCCCACAAATTATATGGATATTGCACATATTGAAAGGGATTTAGGAAGAGTTTATGGAGAGGTAGGCCATTATGAAAAAGCAAAAATACGATTTGAGAAAAATCTAAAAATTTATGAAAAATATTATCCTAAAGATCATATTGAAAATGCCTGGCCCCTTTTATTTCTAGGGGCAATTCATAGAGAATTAGGAGAGTATAAAAAGGCAGAGAAATCTTTGGGAAAAAGCTTTAAAATGCTCAAAGAAAATGATCCTAGAGATACTCGCATTGGTTGGGTTTCGAAAGAGTTAGGAGCCCTCTATAAAAAGCTAGGTCAGTATAACCAAGCAAAAAAATACCTTAAAGAAAGTTTAAAGATATTTGAGAAACATTATGGCCACAATCATATTAAAGTTGGCGCTGTATTGCGAGAACTAGGAGAAACGCATCTTTTAGAAGGAGATATCAATGCGGCTGAAAATTACCTTAATAAGGCATTAGGTATATTTGAGCTCAATAACCATCCTGAAAGTTATACTGTTTTGGAAATTTTAGGTGATTTATATCTTAAAAAATTAAAGGATGCTTATGATAAGAAAGATCATCAACAAATTGAGAGTTCACGGACTCAAGCATTAAACTACTTGAATGAAGCATTCAAAATTGTAAAAGACTACTTCCCCAAAGATTCTCCTCATATTGCAAGAATTCAAGAGAAAATAAAAAACTTTAATTGAAATATAATATTTTGTTTTTACTTGACTAAATATTTTTAGTCTTGAGAGTTTTTTATCTTTAGCAGAATTTTAACTTTTTTTAGAAATTATATTAGATGTCAACTATGGAAAAAATTATTAATATGGAGGCTTCTATGATGAATTTTAAAAAAGTGATGCTTTATTCTTCTCTCATTGTTTTGGGAGGATTGAATATTGCAAATGCATCTTCTGAATCAGTTCCAAGTAAACCCGCTTTAGGGACGGCTGAAGGGTGCCGAGATGCACTTAACATCCATAAGTATGGAGCAGGAAATTTTAATGATATTTCATACAAAATTGCGACTAAACATATGTATGATAGTCGAAATCAAGCACCCAAGAGAGGTGAAGTCCAATTTGATTTTAGTGTCGTTGGTGATGCTGATCACATCTTTACTTACATCAGTGGTAACTGTGTTGTAGATCGTGCTCAAGTTGAAAGTGGAAGAGGAGATCCTGAAGGATCTGGAGCTTGTTATTTTAAGTGTAGTGGAGCAAAGCCGATTGGACAATATTGGAATGATCACTCTCACGAAAGCACTAAAGAGTTGAAACTTATTTATGCCAATAAGAGAGACTTATCAAGTGCGTATCATCTTGTCTCTATCTATCCTGCTCAACCAACAAACTAAAAATTGTAGGCTTTAAAAGAAAAATTGGAACGTGGATCATTTGATCTGCGTTCTATTTTTTTTAAGCATGTGAGTTGAAAAATTCCTCAATATGCCCCTTCAAAACGCGACATTTTTCTTTAATGATAAATCTTAATCAACGTGATAATCGATCCCTGAAAAGAGGAGAAAAATCATGTCTCGTGGAAGTAAATCTAAATATTCAGCGAAACAAAAACGTGAGGCCCAACATATCGAAGAAGGATATGAAAAAAAAGGTGTTCCGGAAAATGAAGCAAAAAAAAGAGCCTGGGCAACCGTGAATAAGATGCATGGCGGTGGTGCAAAAGGCGGTTCTGGCCATGAGGCGATTAAAGATATTTCTCCTGCCAAAAAAGGCGGTAAAAAGGGGGGACACAAGCAAGCCAACCGCTCTGCCGAAGCGCGATCGGCCTCAGCTAAAAAAGCAGCCCATACGCGAAAAAATCGACAAAATTCTTTATCTCAATAGACGATAAAATGGATAAGCATAATTTCTTGTTAAGTTGTTGATTTAACATGATTATTAATTTGATAATCGCACTGAATTTTCTTGAAAAATGTATCGTTTTGTGATAGTCTATAAGTAGATGGTCAGAGATGATGTTTTCTTCCTTGAAGGCCTTTAAAAAGCCTTCAATCTTCTTCAATAATTCCTCTCCTTCCGTCCCTTTAAATTAAGAGAGTCTAGCAAACTCTTAAGAGTTCTTTTTAACGCTCTTTTTTGAGCGAATGCCCTCTCTTTGTCCACTGAAAGGGGGAGGAACCCCTCAGCGTGCGTGACAGGCACGGTGCACGTGGGGAATGGTGGTGAAAGGAAATGGTGATGGACCGATTCGTGATGGAAAGGTTTGGGAGAGATCGAAAGGTGACAGGTTCGATCTATAGGCTGCTTGAGATTCTCGGGACACGCCCGAGAATGACG
>JAFKGL010000035.1 GCA_017307065.1 Candidatus Paracaedimonas acanthamoebae | reverse complement strand
AAGGCTTTTTAAAGGCCTTCAAGGAAGAAAACATCATCTCTGACCATCTACTATTAGACTATCATACAATGATACATTTTTCAAGAAAATTCGAAACAATTATCAAACACAAACCACTCTTATAATCATTTAATATCAATATGTTAAAATTATTTTGAGTGTTATTTTTCACCTCTTTTTTCTTTTAAAAAGAAAGGGGATAAATTCCGGAATTCTCTTCTCATAAAGAAGTTTAATTTCACAATTTTTTCCTTCAATAATTTCCAACTTTCTTCTTTTTAATCCTTTTTAATTTTTTACAATTATCTGAGATGCAAAAAATGCGATATAGAAATTTTATCGCAACAAAAAAGATAAAAACTAATAAAATCAATTACTTTTATGCTTGCATTTCAAATTGGAGCCCGCTATGATATTTTTAGATAGGCAGTCGGGGGCTGCCAAAGCGTTCACTAAAGATCCAGCAAGTTAGGGGAGGGAACTTTAGATAAAAAGCAGGGAAGGCTTAAAGATTTAATATCACCCCCACCAATTCTTCCTTATAATTATTTTCATAAAAATACACTTCATCTTCTTAATGTATTTTAATTTTCTTAGAATCCGAAATTTTAGAAAAAGATCTTAAAAATTCCTAAGAGATTATTTCACACCCTCTTCTCTATTTTGATTTTAGAGAAGATTTTTCCTATTAAAACCCCATCCAGAGACCTCAAAATGCATCGATAGAGCGCTGCAAAAGGTCATGAGTGATTGTTGAGAGGCAATAAAGAAAATGTAATAGACCAAAAGGTGACAGACTTGATCTATCTGTTGCTTGAGATTCTCGGGACATGCCCGAGAATGACGCAAGTGGGAAACGGAAGTGCTCGTTGGAAAGATCTTATAGATTTCAAACCAAAAATTAGATCAGAATTAAAAAAGAGGCCTCCCAAGGCCTCTTATATTTTTAATAAGGGAATTCTTAAATTATTACTTTAGTGCAATAGCAATTCTAAATCTAGACTCACTTATTTTTTTGCCAGAAGGAAGATGAAGGTCATAATATCCTAGAAAACCATACTCATATCCTTGATCTTTTACAGTATGATCATTTCTTTTTTCATCACTATCAAGTTTCGCGATAGCATCCGGATGAGTGTCAAGAATATGAGAAATTCTTTGAACACCTAGTGCTGTCAGCTTATGGGATGCAAGCCCCCCTTCAAGTTCTACTTTCTTGGTAGCTACGTCTCCAGCAACGGTTGAATTAAATCCTATCTCTATGATTTTTCTTTTTAAAGGGATACCTAACAATTCTCTGATTTGTTCTTGAGTCAACTTTTCTGGTGCCCCTTTAAGAGGCACTGCAAATGTGACGCCTATTACAGGGTCTTTGTTTTCATCTTCTTTTAAGTAAGTAACCTTGGCAGGAGGTTGAAAAGTAATCTCATCATGAGTAACACTACTTGAAGCAGATAAAAATGCCGCAACTGGTTCATCTTTTTTTACGCCAGAACCGGCTCTTCGGCGACCATTTTTTGGCGATCTTTCGTCACTACTTCCTTTTGATTCTTTAATAGAATGTGTTTTATTTATAGGTTTTTTCCGGCTTTTAGGTGATTTTTCAGCATCAGCACTTTTTGAGGAAGATGCTTTTGCTATCAGCGCTTCTCTCCAAGCAAGTTCTTCTTCAGTAGGAGGATTTCCTGATGGCAGGATAGGTGCAGGTTCATCTAGTATAATCTCCCTCTCTTCCGCCATAAAAGGAACTCTAATTTGAAATGAAAAATTTAGCGCTTCTTTTTGAGGGGGAAAAGCAGGTAAAGAGCTTTCTGACCTTTCTGGTAATTCTTCTGGAAATTCTGTGCTAGAAGCCCAAAGAGAAGGCCCCATGCTAAGCATCCACATTGACACGCCTAACACAATATTCTTTGAAACAATTTTCATCTGTCGTCCTTTTTTATACTCATAAGTCTTCTTCTTATATCAGACTTTAATAAAAACTCAAGAAAATTGTCAAAATGGAATTTTTAAAATTAAAAATGTGCAGGCCACTCTTGTTTTTGCTTCAGGGAAATACTCACAAATCGGAAGGTTAGACAGCAAATGATGCTTTAAGTTTATAAACTGACAGATAAACTTATGGAGTAAATTTTTTCCTAAACAATCGTTTTAGGCTCTTTGTGTTTTTTAGGTTTTGTAAATCTTATTGTCAGAAGAACATCTGACATGTGCGTAAGAGAATAGTCAGCCTCAATTACTTTTGGAGGAATATCCGTTGCTTTGATTCTTTTAGTCCCATCTGACAGATTTGTTTTCTCTACTTTAGCCTTGATTTCTGGCGTTTTCTTAATGCCTTCTTTGATACTTTTCGCTTTGCTTTCTGTCGCTTCAACACCCTCAAATTTAATCTCTTTTAACCGAGCCTCTCTTCTAGAAAGAATCGGCTTTTTACCTTCTATAATTTCTAACAAAACTAATGAATCTATTGTTGAAGGTGTCTTCCACAAGCTTTCTGTTTTCTTCTCTGGAAGAGATTCAGTCTCGTGGGGCGTATTTTCTTTACTTGATTTACTAGATGCTTTTAAAAAAGCAAAGAGAGGATCATCTTCTTCTGTCGTCGATTTCTTTCGGGCCTTCGGCACCGTATGTGCTTTTAGTCTGGAGGGTTTCGGACTCTTTTTTTCAGGAGACGTCACTCCAATTTTTCTAGAAATAGGCATATTTCCGTCTACAATGTCTCCCTGGCTTGCAAAAACAGTACTGAAAAAAGTAAAAAACATCAGAACAACGGCACTTAATTTCATCGAGAGTCTCCCTTCCCAAAAAGATATATCTCGCTGCGAGTTCTTTCACTCTATAAATAAATTCCCAAAGAAGCAAAACAAATTTTTTATTGACATTCTGTCGTCCTTATTTTACCAATGAAATAATATTTGGATTATGGAGTTTAAGTATGAAACTTTTTAAATCTCTTGCCTTCACGGTACTTGCCCTCTCAATAACATCTGTTTATGCAGAAAATTCAAAAACTTCAGAAGACACTGAACTGCGTTTTCTTCGGTCACGCCCTGCCGAAAATGATCTTCGACATCTCCCCAGTGTGGAAACGGCAAAAAATGTGATCAAAACGAAAAAGATTCTTAAAAGCTGCTATGAGAAGCTGGAAAATGCCCAACAAAAACAGCAGAAAAAGCTCGAAAAAGCTCAAGCAAAGCAACTTAAAAATCGAGCAAAAATTAATGCAATTGAGGCCTTTTCTCCAGAAATCATCAACGATGATAATGTGTTACCTGCATTGGAAATGGTGTTCTTATATCCAGAAGTTAAGCATGACAAATTTTTGAAAAAAATCGACGATAAGTTCAATGAACTTAAAACAAAAGGGGAAGCCTATAAATATGTTTATGGCCTCGATCGTATGTATCGCGACGTTGGAAGAAATGCAAAATTTTATCAACTTAATCGTGAAGGTTTACGTGAACCTGTAAGACCTACCCATCTTCATGTTAAAAAAGTTTTTGCTCAACCAAAAGCAAAAAAAATGACTGCAAAGCCAGTAAATACCTCTGGTGTCAGAAAGGTTACTTCTGATAAGCCCAAAAAGCGTGTATTTGCAAGAAGAATGAAAGTCTGGACAGAAGAACAGAAACTCGCAGAAGCAGCTTAAGTTTTATCGTAAAGTCTTTTAATGTTTTAAAAATCCCTCGTTTTCGGGGGATTTTTTTTTATGTCCTACTCAATATTGTATCTTTGCTAATCACAAAAATAAGTGATGCATCTCTCGCACATTAGAAAAAGTTGCATAAAATTACATTTTCATATATATATTTTGACAAATAGAAAAAAGCGGGTCTTATGCTTAAAATGAAACTTTTATCTTTAACACTTTTTATCTCAACTTGTATTACGGGTGCGTATGCATCTTCACAATCTGATGAATTAGTTAAATCTCCTCCTCGCAGTGCAAATTTCAGACTTCAAGACTGGGAATCGGAAAAAGAAATAAAAGATATTTTATCTTCTCCTAATCTCACAGATGTTACTGTGATCATAGACGAGGTGTATCCATCTGAAACATCTGATGAGATTAGCAAAGGCACGGTTATTTTTAAAGAAATTATGGAAAAATTAACTCTTCTCCCTTCCTTGTCTTCTTTTTCTTTGCTTCTGCCCCCTGATGATATAAACATGCCCCTAAATTCTCTCACACAGTTAACTAATCTTACTTACTTAAGATTTAAAACTTCAGAATCGCCATCTGACACTACGCTCTTAAGAGATCTTATCATCATAAATACGGGTCTTACTTCTCTTAGATTAGATGTTCATAGTCTCCCTCTAGAAAGCACAGGTGATCTGATGGGGGTGATTGCTCATCATACCCGAATTACAAATTTACATCTTTTATCAAGAATAAATGACGGGGGGATTTTTCAACATTTAAAGAATGCCACTTCACTTACTCAAATCTCTCTTGAATATGAAAAATCTAATCAAGAAGATGATGAACATCAACAAAATTTCATTTCACTCACAGGGACACTTCCAAATAGCCTTCAAAAATTGAAACTTACGGTAGCACACTTAGATCCTGAGTCTCTTATAGGAAACTCTGAAGTAAAAGAAAATTTTAACAACCTTACAACTCTGACCCAACTTGATATAACATCACTAAAAACTTCTGAAGAAAAACCATTATATAACTGGCTTGAGTTCTTTAAATTTTTAGAATTAAACTATCTCAAAGATTTCGCCATATCCACGCGCGGTGCTAATATCCCTCACGGATATAAGAGCAAAACAATGGACGGAATAGCCTCATTTATTGAGAATCATTCACACTTAAGAAATCTTTCTTTGATAACTTTTGATCCAGCATCTATTATGAGAACAGAAGAGCCACTCTCAAAATACCCAACCTTAGTGCAGGCTTTAAAGGAGAATACGACGTTAATTTCCTTTGACGTTCAGGGTATTCTTTCTCCAACTCTTTTTAAACGAAGACTAAAAAGTAATCTAACCTTGTTAGATATATTAACGACAACTAAATAAATAATTTCTTTAACTCCCCAAGAATTATCCATTTTTGGGGAGTTTCTTCTATTCTTCTTCTTTTACCTTAAAAATGGCTTGATAAACCACGTTATTTTCCATCACACGCTGAATATAGTTGCGCGTCTCGCTATACGGTATCTTCTCGACCCAATCAATGGGATCAACTTCTGGATTTCGAGGATCGCCATATCGCTCTATCCATTTTCTAACACTACCTGGACCCGCATTATAGGCTGCTAGGGTTAAAATAATGGATCCTTGGTAATCTTCAAGACGCTCTTTTAGATAAGCTGTTCCAATCAGCATATTATAATGAGGATCCGTCTTTAAGCGGGTTTCGCTGAAATCAATACCAAGTTTTTGAGCCACCATTTTCGCTGTTGACGGCATCACTTGCATCATTCCACAAGCCCCTGCCTGACTTAAGGCCATGGGATTAAATTTACTCTCTTTTCGGATTAAAGCATGAATCATCGCGTCTTCTAAACATTGCAAAGACGTTTCCTTTTTGGAATCAACTTGGGGATAGGCTTCTTTATAATGGGTGTTATGAAAGATTGACATACTATCTGCCATTCCCACCGCAAATTGAGGAGATAAAGAGGATGCTAAAGAAAGCATCATTAAGGCCTCATGGGGAGACGAGGATTGGACAAACATATAGCCAAAAGGCAAAAGTTCTTCAGCAAGTCCCGCTTTATGCAATAGTTTAATGGCTCTTACAAATTCATGACTTTCAAACTGTCGCATTTCTGAAAGCGGAAAAGACAAGGATTTCAAATGAAAATTTTGTGGTTTATCAAGAGCTTTTAACGCAAGCTGCCCATAATATGTCGCGGGATAATAAGCGGACTTTTGATACCAGAGATGCGCTTCTTGAGGGAATTTTTGAGCATCCGCGGCTCTGCCTGCCCAATAAGCCGCTTTAGAACGAGAATAGGGTGTATTCACTTTCTGATAAAGGTGATCGAAGTGATGGAAAGCTTGTCTGGGCTGATTAAGAAATCTCAAGGAAATCCATCCTAAAAGCCATTCTGCCTCTACAAATTTCTCCCCTTGGATCAGGCCATGACGATGAATGACTTGATAGGCTTCACGATACCGCCCTGCGGTCATTAAATCACGCCCAAGGGTATGGCGGGACGACCAAAACACTTCCGGATACTGCTCAATGAGGGCCTTATTTTTCTTAAAAAAAGCATAAGCTTGAAGATCATCATTGCGTAAACGATATTTTAGCTCATCATGGATAAGCCCCACATCCATACGCTGTTTCTCAGAAAGAGTTAGCAAAAGCTTGAGGGCATCATGTTTTCTATCCCGTAAGGCGATTCTTACCTTAATGAATTGCCGAACATTTTTGGGAAGATACGAGGCTAATCTATTGGCGGCTTCAACTTTATTCTCTCGCAAGAGTCTTTGAGCACGCCCCAGATGAAGAGCAGGTGAAATCAAATTCTTATAATTGGTGAGAAGAATTTTTTCCTCGTCTTGTGAAAAGTCCTGATGAAGCCATGCTTTTTCAAGAATGATCTTAGCTTCTTTAGGAAAACCTTGCTGTTTTAAGGCTTGAATGTAAGCCACCACTCCTTTAGCCATCTTTGGAGGATACTTTTTAAACCAGGCAAGAGTTTGGGTAGGATTGTCGTTTTTTTTTACAACTAATTCCGCTCGCTTCTTAAACACATGGATCCAAGGCCACTTTGAATTTTTTCCAATAAACTTAGTGTATTCTTCAAAAGTTCCCATGGAGTTATCACTTTTTAGACGTAAGTAAGTCACTAACTTCTTAACTGTTGGGCATTGTTTTCCACTGAGACTTAAAGTTGCTTTGGACCAATTTTCTTGACCAGCCGCCTTTAGAGCGTCACCACAAATTTGGTATTCATATTCAATAGAAGGCAAAGCTATTCCAGGGAGGCTGCTCAAAACACCCCATAATAAAATTTTAGACCTTATTAAAAGGGTTTTTTTGATCTTCATCGCCTGCTTGCCCCTTTGACTTTACGCATACCCCACGGTATTGTCTTAGTATTATAGCTAAAATTTAAAGGATTTCTATGTTTAAAGGTTCTCTTGTTGCGTTGATCACTCCCTTTCAGAAGGCTCAAATAGATTTTGAGGCATTGACTCGCCTTGTCGAATGGCATGTGCAAGAAGGAACGCAGGGAATTGTTGCCTGCGGAACAACGGGAGAATTCTCAAGCCTTACATCCACCGACCAACGTGAAATTTTAGCAACTTGTATTCAGGCGGCTCACGGAAGACTTCCCATTATCGCAGGCATTAATGCTTTTGATGTAAAGAACGCCGTGGAGCTTATTTTTCAAGCGGAAAAAGTTGGCGCGCACGGAGTCATGGTTGTGAACCCTCCTTACATAAAGCCTACTCAAGAAGGACTCTATGAGTTTTTCAAAGAGATTCACGATCAAACAAACTTACCGATTATTATTTATAATAATCCTGGCCGCACCGGGACCCTTATTACGCCTCAAACCCTTGCTAGGCTTTCTAACTGTGCCCGGATTGTTGGCGTGAAAGATTCAAGTGGTGACTTGTTGTCTCCTTTAGAAGTGCGGCGACTTGCTCAAAAAGATTTTATCCAGCTTTGTGGGGAAGATCCTATGACTGTTGCTTTTTTGGCTCATGGAGGCGAAGGATGCATCTCTGTGACAGCAAACGTTGCCCCTCGTCTTTGCGCTGATCTTCATTTGGCCTGGAAAGAAAATGATCTTGAACGAGTCAGTTTTATTCGAGATCGCTTAGCTCTCTTGAATAAGGCTCTTTTCAGTGAAGGAAACCCTGTTCCCATCAAATATGCCGCTTCTCTTTTAGGCCTATGCCACAATGAAGTTCGTCTTCCTCTTCTTCCTGCCAGTGAACATGCTCGCACGCTCGTGAGAGCTGCCTTAGAATATGCAGAGCTCATCCCAAAAGAGGCAACCATAGGAAAAGAATCTCATGGCTAAGAGCTCAGGTTATAAAATTATTGCAGAAAATCGTCGTGCCCGTCACGATTATCAAATTCTTGAGACCCTTGAAGCCGGTATTGTTTTGACTGGATCTGAGGTAAAATCTTTGAGAGTTGGAAAAGCCAGCATTGTTGAATCCCATGCCGCAGAAAAAGCAGGCGTGATTCTTCTTCTGAATGCCACAATTCAAGAGTATGCCGCAGCCGCTATCTTTGGTCATGAAGCGAAACGTCCCCGAAAACTTCTTTTAAAACAAAAGGAAGTTAATAAACTTATTGGTTCCATCACCCGTAAAGGGATGACGCTTGTCCCTTTAACTATTTATTTTAATGAACGAGGTCGCGTAAAAGTTTCTTTAGGCCTTGCCAAAGGAAAAACAGGTGCAGATAAGCGACATAGTGAGCAAGAACGAGACTGGAAAAGAGACAAACAACGTCTTTTAAAAGAACGTTCTTAAAAATTCCTCACTCAGCAGTTGCATTCGAATAAATTTCTGCGTATGTTATGGCCATTGCTCATATTTGGGGAGTCGCCAAGTGGTAAGGCATCGGTTTTTGGTACCGACATTCGAGGGTTCGAATCCTTCCTCCCCAGCCATCTTTTTTCGCACATAGTCCTTTTACATCTATTATTGTTGCTTATTCCCTTATAAGTAGAAATTTCGCTATTTATTCAGCTGTTAAGTCTTTTTCTCATTCGTTACGGTTAAAGTGTTAACCCTTTTTTTAGAAAGGAATGGAAAATGACATATACAACAGACAAACTTACTGGAAAATGGAATCAAATTGTTGGATCTATCAAAGAAACTTGGGGAGATCTGACAGATCACGATCTTGAAAAAGTTAAAGGTAAAAAAGACCAATTAATTGGCCTCATTCAAGAAAAATATGGCTCTGCTAAAGAAGAAGTCGAGCATAAGATCAATGAATGGCTTGATAAAACTCATTAAAATCAGACCAATCTATCCCAAAAACACGTCATTCATTTTTAATTTAAGGAGACTTATACATGTCTAAACTTACTTTTAAACTCATTTTATCAACAGCTCTAGGAGCAACATTCTTAATAGCTCCCTCTGTGATTGCGAAACAAAAGACAGAGCGAGAAATTGCAGAAAAAAATGAAACAATGGGCGAATACCTTGATGATGCGGCCCTCACCACAAAAGTAAAAGCTGCTTTGGTCGGTGAACGTCATCTGAGTGCAGCGGATATTCATGTCATTACGACGCAAAACGTCGTCGAATTGAATGGCATCGTCAATAGTTCTGAAGAAAAACGTCGCGCGGAAGAAGCCGCCTCTAAAGTTAAAGGAATTATAAAAGTCATCAATAATCTTGAGCTTCGCACGCCCAGAAACGCTTCAGAAAAAAATGAAACGGTGGGTGAGTATGTTAGTGACGCGGCTGTGACAGCAAAAGTTAAGGCAAAACTTAAAGCAGAATCTTATTTTGATGCCAGCGACATTAAAGTGACGACGGTTAAAAATAGTGTTGAATTAACTGGCACAGTTCGCAGCGTAAGAGAAAAGCAAAAAGCAGAAAATCTTGCTTTAAGTGTCAATGGAGCGCATGAGGTTATTAATAACCTCACTGTCAGATAAGGATGATAAATCTCTTCTGATGAAAACCAAGAAGGCATTCTGTGAAGAATGCCTTCTTCTTTCATAACTTCTCAAGGAATTATCTCTGTTCTCTGCTTACCATCGCTTTCTTCAGGCAGAAATTTTATTTTTTCCTATAAAAAGTAGCCTGGAGACTATAGCCTTTAAGACAAGGGCCTTTTTCATCTTCAGGCTTTTTCTTCTTATAAAAATGGTACGTTCCAACAAAAGAAATATATCCTTCGCCCATCGTTCCGTGCGGACGAGCTTCTTCGACTTCATGCTCTACATAAATAAGCCTCTCTTTATCTGCCGTAATAAGATTTACTAAATTTTGGGTGTCAGCCATTTTATGAGCGGCCCACAATCCTGGTTCTATTTCTATAGGCTCAGCCACCAGATCAGGAATTGTGCTATGCCCTGTAGGCTTGACTTCTCTACGTTCAGCTCTCAATATGTCTAGTAATTTTTCTCGCTCAATCGTTTCGGGGCAGACAAATATATCTTTTGGGGTTATTTTTTTGTCCCCTAAAAAGTCATCAAATATAGTTGCAGAGGCTATCCCTATAGAGGAATTCCCTACCATTAACCCCACACTTAATAAAATCTTTGAAAATAAATGAGTGCGCATCTTTGTTCTCCTTTCCAAGAGAGTAATAAAAAGACTCACGCACTATCTTTCCATGATGGCTATAAAATTCCAATAGAAATCTATCGTCTATTCTCCATCAAGTGGCCTCAAAAATTAGAAGAAAAATCTACCCTCTTTCTTCAACTTGACTAAAATCAGCAACCTTCTCAAGCGTTTGGCGCATCATGGCCAACGTGTTCAAACGATTAGCCCTTAAGCTTTGATCTTCTGTGTTAACTGTCACGGTTTCAAAGTAATGATCAATGAGGGGGCGTAAAGTTGATAATTCATTCATGACACTCCTGAAATCATGTTTTTGAAGGCTCGTTTCTAAGAAAGAACGACGACTTTCGAGAGCCTGATAAAGCTCTTTCTCAGCCTCAACTTCTAAGAGGCTTTCTTGGACAGGTTCTGAATATTTCTTGCCCTCTTTGCGTTCTTCAATTTGCACAATGTTCACAGCCCGACGATAACCCGCCAATAAGTTAATGCCTTCGGATGATCCAATAAAATTTTCCAATGCTTTCACGCGTGCCTTTAAAACATAGAGAGCATCGTGATGACCCACAGCAAAAGCTGCCGTGATTGTATCATGGCGAATGCCTTGCTCTCTCCAATATACTTTCAGACGATCAAGGATAAAGGCCTTAAGTTGATCCAAAACTTCAAGTTGAGAAGGGATTTCTTTTTGAAGGGCGAGATGAGACTGATAAAGCGCAAGTGTCTTTTCAAAGAAAGTGGCAAGTTTAAGCTCTCCGCCTTGCTCTAGAATGCGAATAATCGCAAGGGCTATCCGCCGTAAAGCAAAAGGATCTTTTGAGCCTGTTGGACGAATACCTACGGCAAAGAATCCCACCAGTGTATCAATCCGGTCTGCCAACGCTAAAGTGCCCCCTAAGGCTGAATCTGGAAGAAGATCTCCAGCCCCTTTCGGAAGATAATGTGCCGCAATGGCTTCGGCCGCCGCCTTAGGATAGCCTTCAAGCTGCGCATAATAACTGCCCATAACCCCTTGTAATTCAGGGAATTCGCCAACCATTCCTGTCACTAAATCAGCTTTAATTAATTTCGCCGTTTCCCCACTCAAGTGAGAATCTGCCCCTAAATAAGGCGCTATTTCTTGGGCTAAAAGTTGGACACGCTCAACCTTTTCCGCCATTCCCCCAAGACGATCATGGAAAACAATATGTTGTAATTTTTTCGCATGCTCTTGAAGAGAAACTTTTTGATCTTGTTGATAGAAGAATTTGGCATCAGCAAGGCGAGCACGTAAGACACGTTCGTTACCTTGAACAAGCGTTTTTCCGCCATCTTTCGCCTTAATATTGGAAATCAGAATAAAATAGGGAGCCAACTGACCTTGCGCATCAACAAGGGCAAAATAACGTTGATGAACGCGCATACTCGTGATCAATACTTCTTTTGGAAGCATCATAAATTCTGGATCAATTTGCCCCAAATGCGCCTCTGGCCATTCGACAAGTCCTGTGACTTCTTCCAATAAACCTGGGTCTGGATAAATGGAAAGTCCTTTGTCTTCAGCAAGTTTCATAATTTGTTGCGTGATAAGGGTTCGCCGCTCCTCAGCAGAAAGGATCACATAATTTTTCTTTAATTGGGTTTGGTAATCTGCAAAATCTTTTACGGGAAAAGTCGCCTCTCCCATAAAACGATGCCCTTGTGTTTGGTTACCAAAGTTTATCACGGGCCCATCGCCGGTCTCATTGAAATGAAAAGAAAAAGGTAAAACTTCGCTATTAAAAAGACAAATACCAGAATGAGCCGGTCTTACCCATGTCTTCTGACCCAAAGCCCAGCGTTGCGATTTTGGCCAAGGGAATGCCGCGATAATATTGCTGAAAATCTCAGGAAGGATCTCTTTTGTTGGGCGCCCTTTTCGGTGAATGTTCGCAAATAAGAAGGTCCCTTTGGGGGTTTCTCGGTGAAGACACTCTTCAAAGGATAATCCTGTAGAAGCCAAAAAACCTTCAATTGCTGCTTGGGGTGCATCCACTCGGGGCCCACGTCGTTCTTCAGCCACATCTTGTTGCTGTATTTCAAGGCCGGTTGCATGAAGGGCAAGTCGTCGTGGTGTCACGTAAGTTTCAACAGTTCCTACCTTGAGCTGTTGTGCTTCTAGGCGCTCTATAAACAGAGCCTTTAAGTCTTCTGCTGCACGTCTTTGCATACGGGCAGGAATTTCTTCACATAAAATTTCAAAGAGAAGTTCACTCATGCTGCCGCTCCTTTATAAGTAGGAAGATTTTTTACATAAACCTCGCAACAGCCTTTTGCCAAGACACGGACGCGCCCGATGTAACTGGCACGCTCAAGCACACTAATAACCCCACGCGCATTCAAAAGATTAAAGATATGGCTTGCTTTAATGCAATGTTCATAGGCAGGTAGCGCAAGATTCTTTTCAAGGAGATTGTGACATTCTTCTTCAGCATCTTTGAAATGTTGAAAGAGGATATCAGTATGAGCATGTTCAAAATTGTAGGCTGAAATCTCTTTCTCATTCCGCAAAAAGACATCGCCATAGGTCATTTTAAGAGGCCCTTCTGCCCCATTCCAATCAAGATCATACACATTATCAATTTCTTGAACAGCTTGCATGGCAAGTCGCTCTAACCCATAGGTGATCTCTGTCGAGACCGGATTGCATTCAATGCCGCCAATTTGTTGGAAATACGTGAATTGGGTGATTTCCATCCCATCACACCACACTTCCCATCCAAGCCCCCAGGCTCCGAGCGTGGGACTCTCCCAATCATCTTCAACAAAACGAATATCATGCATTAAAGGATCAATCCCTAAGACTTTCAGACTTTCAAGATAAAGTTCCTGAGAATTTAAAGGAGATGGCTTGAGAATAACTTGGAATTGGTGATGTTGTTGCAAGCGATTCGGGTTTTCTCCATAGCGTCCATCTGTTGGGCGGCGTGAAGGCTGAACAAAAGCAGCGCGCCAAGGTTGTGGCCCTAAAGGTCTTAAGGTTGTTGCAGGATGAAATGTTCCTGCTCCCATTTCCACATCATAGGGTTGTAAAATAACACACCCTTGTTTCGACCAGAAATCTTGCAATTTGAGAATAATATTTTGGAAACTAGTTTCTCGCATACTCATGAATTTACTCTTGATTATTAAAAGGTTGCTTAAAGGTAATCAGTCCATCCAAGTGGGTCAAGTGCTGATCCATTACATTTTTTAAAAAAAAGAAGTTTTTTGATCTTCTTGCGCTTGTTTGTGTTTCTTCTTCATATTTGTTTGTTAGATTTTTTATTTCCATGCTTTCCAGGTGTTTTGCTTCTCCTTGCCGGACATAATTTAGGAGGGCTTTCTTTTGGGCCGTTTCAGCCTGTAAAAATCCTCCATTATTCTCAAAGGCCGCATTTTTATTCTCCCTGTTTTGTTTATTTAGTTTTCTAATCTTTGTGTGCCTTTCGGCACGTTTTTTCTTTGTTGTAGGGTCTCATCAAAACCTCTTATTTCTTGGTTTTGATGTTCTGAGGTCATCGATAAAGTTTCCCTCGGGTTTTGCTCTTATGAGGTTAACCGTGACGTCTTTCCTCAAGTTATGCTCTGCTTTACCTATGTCATGTCCTTCTCCTTTCTTTGTTTGTCGTCATCTCAATAAAATCTAAGAATCCTTCTTCTTCCTTTCCAGACTTCAGATTTCATCATGTTTATTCCTATTCAGTCCTGGCGGATGACGAGCGAAAGGTTGCTATCTCTTTCGCTCTCTTTCAAAGAGTGCTTTAACCACTCAATGTGCCCTTCTCTTTGCAACCTATGGTTCTTCTCCAACGAGCTCTCCCGTTTCTTAACCTACGTCATTCTTGGGCGTGTCCCGAGAATCTCAAGCAGCCTATAGATCGAACCTGTCACCTTTCGATCTCTCCCAAACCTTTCCATCATGGATTGGTTCATTCTCATTCCTTTTGTCACCACCACCCCTCTCTTCACCATGCCTCTCACGCATGCTGAGGGATACTTCCCTCCTTTCATTTGGCAAAGAGAGGGTATTCGCTCAAATAAGAGCGTTAAAAAGAACTCTTCAGAGTTTGCTAGACTCTCTTAATTTAAAGGGACGGAAGGAGAGGAATTATTGAAGAAGATTGAAGGCTTTTTAAAGGCCTTCAAGGAAGAAAACATCATCTCTGACCATCTACTATTAGACTATCATACAATGATACATTTTTCAAGAAAATTCGAAACAATTATCAAACACAAACCACTCTTATAATCATTTAATATCAATATGTTAAAA
>JAFKGL010000034.1 GCA_017307065.1 Candidatus Paracaedimonas acanthamoebae | reverse complement strand
AAGGCTTTTTAAAGGCCTTCAAGGAAGAAAACATCATCTCTGACCATCTACTATTAGACTATCATACAATGATACATTTTTCAAGAAAATTCGAAACAATTATCAAACACAAACCACTCTTATAATCATTTAATATCAATATGTTAAAAAGGGAGTTTATTAAAAATCAGTTGTGCCTCTTTCTTCATCTTCCAGCAACTTAACAGCCACGGGCTCAACAAAATAAGCTTCAATTTTTTCAAAAAGCGCCTCATGTTTATCGGTTAAGGCCCAGTCATCTAATTCCTTTTCACTGGAAAAAGACAAAATAACTGTCGGATGAGGCCCTTCCGTATTGCAGCTCATCGAGATGAAACCGTCCTGTTGTCTGGCGGCCTCTAAGACATCCTTATACCAAGATGAAAAATAAGAAAGCCCAGCTGACGTCAGGAAATAGGTGATTTCTATCGTCAGTCAACATTTCTTCTTTGATGGATCAATCTTTATGAAAGGATTTTAGGTTCTCCACAAGCTCATTTACAGCTTTAAGAATACTTTCACGATGAGGTTTAAAATCTTCAGAGAGGTTTTTGAGCTTTTTCTTCTCATCCAGCATGGTATGAACAAGCCCAATCGCCGGCATCGTTGTCGTCAGTTTCATCTTAAAACACTCTAAGACTTGCGTTAATTGAGTTGCCGCCTTTTTACCACCATCTTGATAGCCATAGCTTACAATGATCGCTGGCTTTTCTTTCCATTCAACATACAGATAATCAATTGCATTTTTTAAAGACGCCGGATAACCACAATTATATTGAGGCGTTACAAAAATATAACCATCGTAGGAGGCAATTTCTTGGCTCCATTTTTTGGTATAAGCGTGAGTATATGTCGCAGGCCCATTCATCGGCATTCCGGGCTCATTGAAGAGAGGTAAATTCCATTTCTCAAGATCAATCAACGTAAATTGCACATTTGGTGTTTCTTGAACTTGTTGAAAGATCCACTCAGACACTTGTCCTCCAATTTTATTGGGACGTGTGCTTCCAATAATAATGCCAATTTTGTAGGTTGAGTTTGCTTTGAGTTGATTATTTTCTTCCTGTCCCATCACTGATAATGGCGCCCATATCATTAAAAAAAGCCCTAAAATGAAACGCATTTTTCTTCTCCCTTAAAAAGAAAGTTAATATTAAGCGATTTATAACATTAATTTTTCATAGACAGAAGATTAAGAAAAGATTTTTATTTTTAAGAGGTTATATTATCAAAATTTCTTCTCTCACAAACGAGCGTTTGGTATTTTTCTACACACTAACGGCTTTTACCAGGATGAAAGAGGGATTTTTTAGCAAATATTTCATAGCTCTATAAAAGAAAACCACAGGACATAGCTTTATCCTGTGGCAAGAATTTTTTATATCTAATTATTGAATCGGGAATACTGTAAGAAGCGTCCCAAAATCTTGTCGTAATATGAATTGAATTGTATGTTTTCCTTTATTCCCTTGCACAGCTATTCCACCAGATTGAAGGTTTTGATCTAAGAAACAAACATCTTTAGCCGCCTTAAAAGTGCAAACAACTCTATTATTCGTTGGTTCTTGGCAAGTAACTGTTGCGTTCTCAAATACGGCTTTGAATTCTGATTCTTCCTTCGGAAAGAAAGATCCTTTTCCTCCCGTACTATTGAAGATCATTTTAGCGCAATCATCTAAATTTCCTAAGTGTTTTCCTAGACCATGGCTAGCAACAAACTTGTAAAGATCACCTAGACGTCCGATCATTTTTCCCACGCACACTTCGGCCTCTCTTTTATCCAAAGGTTTATTTTCACAAGAAGAAATATCAGTAACTATAGGAATATTTGGAGTAGAATTAGCGGAAACCGCAGGATTATTAGGAAGGGAGGGAGATGAGACCGTTGGTGGAACATTCGTATTAGTCGTAATAGCAGCAGCAGGAGCATTCATCAAGGAAGTAGAAATACTATTTTCAGCCGCATCACTCTCAGAAGATGAAGAAGTATCAGAAGCATTTACTTGATTTAAAAATAGAAATAAAATTAAACCTATCGACGTCAAAATTATTCTCTTCATAAGTATTTCTTCCATCAAAATTTTACAATTACTTAATTTATGAAATAATATAACAATCACTTATTAAAAATTAATTAATTTAAAAAAATTGAATTAAATATTTATACTCATGAAATATCTATATTTATTAATTTTTTTATTTTTTATAATAATATAAAAAAAGGGAGCACTACGTACTCCCTTTCCTTATTAGAAAAAACACTAAAGCTTATAGAACTTGTGGTGAGCTTTCTGTTTCATCTTTTGCTACAGGTAACGCTGTATCTCCAGCTTGACCTTTCTCTGGAGAAAGTCTTTCAAGATCAAGCTTTGTTGCCACACGCTTTAGAGTATTAATCACACTTCCTGTTCCTGCAGGAATCAAACGTCCCACAATCACATTCTCTTTTAAGCCAATAAGATTATCTTTCTTTCCAGCAACGGCTGCTTCCGTAAGAACACGCGTTGTCTCTTGGAACGAGGCCGCAGAGATAAACGATTCTGTTTGAAGCGAAGCTTTTGTAATACCTTGAAGAACAGGGTGTCCTACAGCTGGCCTCAAATTATCTCTCAACAATTTATCGCAAACATCATTAAATTCACGACGATCTATATGTTCACCGACGAGGTAAGTTGAATCACCTGCATCCTCAATCTCAATTTTTTGAAGCATTTGGCGGACAATTACTTCAATATGCTTATCGTTAATCTTCACACCTTGAAGACGA
Organism: Candidatus Paracaedimonas acanthamoebae; assembly: GCA_017307065.1. Lineage (NCBI taxonomy): Bacteria > Pseudomonadati > Pseudomonadota > Alphaproteobacteria > Holosporales > Caedimonadaceae > Candidatus Paracaedimonas > Candidatus Paracaedimonas acanthamoebae. The sequence goes on along the minus strand of JAFKGL010000034.1, from coordinate 11,594 downwards.
TAAACTTCTTGAATTTCATTGATTAAATAACTTGCCAAAGCCTCAACACCGAGAATACGTAAAATTTCATGAGGGACAGGATTTCCATCAACAAGAAGCTCGCCTCGTTTTACGTAATCGCCTTCAAATACAGTCACATGGCGCCCCTTTGGAATCATATATTCTAAAGGCTCTCCTTGTCCTTCTGTCGGCACAACACGAATACGGCGTTTTGTCTTATAATCCTTACCAAATTCAACGCGTCCGTTGATTTCGCTGATAATTGCGTGATCTTTCGGCATCCGAGCTTCAAAAAGTTCAGCCACACGAGGCAAACCACCCGTAATATCGCGCGTCTTTGAGCTTTCTCTTGGAATACGTGCGATGATATCACCAGCTTTTACCTCTGTATGATTATCAACATTCAAGATCGCATCAACAGGCAAGAAGTATCTTGCTTCAACACCACTTGGAAGTGTCAAGGCTTCACCCTTCTTATCACGAAGAGCAAGACGAGGCTTCAAGTTTGCTCCACGAGGTTGTTGACGCCAGTCAATGATCACGCGGCTTGCGATACCAGTTGTCTCATCCATGACTTCACGCATAGAAACACCATCCACAAGATCCACATAATTAATAACACCGTCTGTTTCAGTGATGATCGGAAGTGTAAACGGATCCCATTCCGCCAATTTCTGACCTTTTTTCACTTGAGTTCCTTCATCAGCAAGGATACGCGCACCATAAGGCAGCTTATAACGCGCACGCTCGCGATCTTTAGAATCTTTCAAGATCACTTCACAATAACGGTTCATCACAATCGGAATTCCCTCACTGTTGATAACCACGTTACGGTTACTGATCTCAACTTTTGCATCTATCGAAGACTCAATACTGGACTTCTCACCTGCACCTTGAGCCGTTCCACCAATGTGGAAAGTACGCATTGTAAGCTGAGTTCCAGGTTCACCAATCGATTGTGCCGCAATCACACCGACCGCTTCTCCCATATTGACGCGTGTACCACGTGCCAAATCGCGACCATAACAATTTCCACAAATTCCAGTCTCTGCTTCACAAGTAAGTGCGGAACGAATACGGATTTCATCAATATTTGAGTGTTCGAGGCGTTCGATATGAACCTCATCAAGAGTTTCACCTTTTCGGGCAATCACTTCTTCAGTTGCAGGATCGATCAAATCTTCTAGAATTGTACGACCTAAAACGCGTTCAGAGAGAGGTGTAAGGACTTCACTGCCCTCAACCACCGCCTTCACAGAAATGCCGTTTTCAGTGCCGCAATCTTCAATGGTAATGACACCATCTTGAGCTACGTCCACAAGACGGCGTGTGAGATATCCGGAGTTCGCAGTCTTAAGAGCCGTATCAGACAAACCTTTTCGAGCACCGTGAGTTGAGTTAAAGTACTCAAGAACGGTTAATCCCTCTTTAAAGTTTGAAATAATCGGGGTCTCAATAATTTCACCTGAAGGCTTAGTCATCAATCCACGCATTCCAGCCAACTGCTTCATCTGGGCTGCCGATCCACGCGCTCCTGAGTGAGCCATCATATAAACAGAGTTTACCGGCTTGCCTGTCTCAACAGTTGAGAGGCCTTTCATCATGGCTTGCGCAACTTTTTCAGAACATTGCGCCCAAGCGTCAACGACCTTGTTATACTTCTCACCTTGCGTGATAAGACCATCAAGATATTGTTGCTCATACTTTGCAACCATGTCGTGCGTTTCGTTAACAAGCTGCTCTTTATCAGCCGGAATCAAAAGGTCATCTTTACCAAATGATACACCTGCATAAGTTGCATATTTAAAGCCAAGGGCCATCAAGCGATCCGTGAAAATAACTGTCTCTTTCTGACCACAGTGACGATAAACGACATCAATGAGCTTCGTAATATCCTTGCTTGTCAAGAGGCAGTTAATGATCTCAAATCCTAAATTCGGATGACGCGGGTAAATATCGGACAACATGAAGCGTCCCGGTGTTGTTTCGACGATCGAGGAAGTCTTCTTTCCTTCTGCATCAACCCCATAGTAACGCGCTTTAATTTTTGCATGTAAAGAGAGAAGGCCCGCATTCAAGGCTTGCTCAAGCTCGCCAATCGAAGCAAAAATCATGCCTTCGCCTTTTTCGCTCTCACGGCTCATCGTAAGATAATAAAGACCAAGCACGATATCCTTTGTAGGCACGATAATTGGGCGCCCGCTAGCAGGGCTCAAAATATTGTTAGTCGACATCATTAATACACGAGATTCAAGTTGAGCCTCAATTGAAAGAGGAACGTGAACCGCCATCTGATCACCATCAAAGTCTGCGTTAAAAGCTGTACAGACTAAGGGATGTAATTGGATAGCTTTGCCTTCAATTAAAACAGGTTCAAACGCTTGGATACCAAGACGGTGGAGTGTTGGAGCACGGTTCAAAAGAACAGGGTGCTCTCGAATGACTTCTTCAAGGATATCCCATACTTCTGGGCGCTCACGCTCAACCATACGCTTTGCAGCTTTAATTGTGCTTGCGAGGCCATAACGCTCAAGACGAGAATAAACAAAAGGCTTGAAAAGCTCTAAGGCCATTCTTTTTGGAAGACCGCATTGATGAAGCTTAAGTTCAGGTCCAACAACGATCACTGAACGGCCTGAATAGTCCACACGTTTTCCAAGCAAGTTTTGACGGAAACGACCTTGTTTTCCTTTGAGCATGTCTGCCAAAGATTTCAAAGGACGCTTATTTGCCCCTGCGATAGGACGCGCGCGGCGGCTGTTATCGAATAAGGCATCAACTGATTCTTGAAGCATTCGCTTTTCATTTCGAATGATAATATCAGGCGCACGTAATTCCATCAGACGACGCAGACGATTGTTACGATTGATCACACGACGATATAGATCGTTAAGATCTGACGTTGCAAATCGGCCCCCATCGAGAGGGACAAGAGGACGAAGCTCAGGAGGAATAACTGGTAGAACATCCAAAACCATCCATTCAGGACGAGCCCCTGATTCAAGGAAAGCTTCAACGATTTTCAATCGCTTGACGAGCTTTTTACGGCGCATTTCCGACGTTGTATCATAAAGCTCTTCACGAAGATTTTTTTGCTCACTCTCAAGATCAATTTGAGAAAGCATCGCCTTAAGAGCTTCTGCGCCAATTCCTGCAGTAAAAGCATCTTCGCCGTACTCATCTTGAGCATCAACGAACTCTTCTTCAGTTAAGAGTTGTCGCTGCCTGAGAGGTGTTAAACCTGGCTCAACTACAATATAACTTTCAAAATAAAGAACTTTTTCAAGATCCTTCATCGTAAGATCAAGCAATTGAGCAACACGACTTGGAAGCGATTTCGTGAACCAGATATGAGCAACAGGAGTTGCCAGTTCAATATGCCCCATACGATCACGGCGAACCTTTGAAAGTGTGACTTCAACGCCACACTTTTCGCAGATAATTCCGCGATATTTCATCCGCTTATACTTACCACATAAGCATTCGTAGTCTTTTACAGGACCAAAAATGCGTGCACAGAAAAGGCCGTCTCTCTCGGGCTTAAATGTACGATAGTTAATTGTTTCTGGCTTTTTTACTTCACCATAAGACCAAGAGCGAATCTTTTCAGGACTTGCTATTGAGATCTTAAGATGGTCAAAGTTTGCAGCAGTTTTGACCTGGCCAAATATATTCATCAAATTGTTCATTCAGAACTCCTAAGGATATTCTATCTAGTCGCTATTCACCAAACTCGAGATTTAAACTCAACGAGCGCAATTCTTTTACCAACACATTAAATGATTCTGGAATACCAGATTCAAATGCATCTTCACCCCGTACGATGGCTTCGTAAACTTTTGTACGTCCCGAGACATCATCCGATTTAACAGTGAGCATTTCTTGTAATGTATAAGCAGCACCATACGCTTCAAGAGCCCAAACTTCCATTTCCCCAAAACGTTGACCACCAAACTGAGCCTTACCACCAAGCGGTTGTTGTGTAACAAGGCTGTAAGGTCCAACAGAACGAGCGTGGATTTTGTCATCAACCATATGGCTTAACTTCAGCATATAAATGTATCCAACAGTGACAGACCGTTCAAAAGGCTCTCCTGTTCGACCATCAATAAGGGTAACCTGGCCAGAAGTATTCAAATTTGCTCGTTGAAGTTCACGAATAATGTCATCTTCATGAGCGCCATCAAAGACAGGTGTTGCCATAGGAACACCCCGAATCATGGATGCTGCTGTTTCAATAAGCTCAGCGTCGTCCATCTTTTCAATCTTCTGGATATCTGTTTCTTTTTGATAAATCCCTGTCATCAGTTTTTTCAGATCTTCAGGGTTTTTATTCTCAGAATAAATATCTCCAAGCATGTGACTTATTTGTTTTCCAAGACCTGCCGCAGCCCATCCAAGGTGAGTTTCTAAAATCTGTCCCACGTTCATACGAGATGGAACACCCAATGGATTTAAAACGATGTCAACAGGCGTCCCATCTTCAAGATGTGGCATGTCTTCTTCAGGAACGATAACAGACACAACGCCCTTATTTCCATGGCGACCCGCCATTTTATCACCAGCTTGAATTTTACGCTTCGTGGCAATAAACACTTTAACTGTCTTAAGGACACCCGTAGGCAATTCATCTCCTCGACGAACTTTCTCAACTTTATCCTCAAAACGTTTTTGGATGACAGAAACGTCTTCATCGTGTTGTTTCCGCATAGCTTCAATTTCAGTCATAATGACATCATTTTCAACAACAAGTTGACGCCATTGCCCTGTGGTAAGCGTTGCTAAATAAGCTTCATCTACCGTAACATTCGTTTTTGCACCTCTAGGAGCACCAACGACTTTTTGGTCTAAAAGCAATTGTTTCAAACGAGCAAAGAAGGCGCGTTCAAGAATACCTTTTTCGGTATCACGGTCTGCAGCCAAACGATTAATTTCAGCCCGCTCAATAGCAAGTGCACGTTCATCCTTTTCAACACCACGACGTGAGAAAACGCGAACTTCAACAACAGTTCCACTCACGCCAGGTTGAACACGCAAAGACGTATCCCGCACATCAGAGGCTTTCTCGCCAAAGATGGCTCGCAAAAGCTTTTCTTCTGGCGTTACTGGTGTTTCACCTTTTGGTGTCACTTTTCCAACAAGGATGTCACCAGGTTTTACTTCTGCACCGATCGAAACGATACCCGCCTCATCTAAGTGGCACAAAGCCTCATCCCCAACATTTGGAATGTCGCGAGTGATTTCTTCTTGACCTAATTTTGTGTCACGCGCATGAACTTCAAATTCTTCAATATGAATCGAGGTAAATACGTCTTCACGCACTAACCGTTCAGAAAGAATAATAGAGTCTTCGAAGTTGTAACCGTTCCAGGACATGAAACCAACAAGCACATTTCGGCCAAGAGCTAACTCACCCGCATCTGTTGCAGGGCCATCAGCAATAATATCGCCAGCTTTCACAAATTCGCCAGGACGCACTAAAGGCCGTTGATTAATACACGTATTTTGGTTAGACCGTTGGAATTTTTGCAAATTATAAATATCAACAACGGAAGGAGTTGACGCACTTGTTTCCTTAACACGAACAACAATTCGTGTTGCGTCAACTTGATCAACAATCCCATCGCGCTTTGCAACAACTGTTACGCCTGAATCACGCGCTACGGATTTTTCCATCCCTGTTCCCACAAGTGGGGTTTCAGCACGCATCAAAGGTACAGCTTGGCGCTGCATGTTAGATCCCATCAATGCACGGTTCGCATCGTCGTTCTCAAGGAAGGGGATCAAAGATGCCGCAACTGAGACAAGCTGTTTCGGAGAAACGTCAATGAATTGGATATCGCTTGGTGGTGCAATTGTAAAATCACCCCCTTTACGACAACTCACGAAATCCTCAAGAAGCTTGCCTTTGTTATCCATCGCAGCACTTGCTTGAGCGATCGCGTATCTTCCTTCTTCAGTCGCAGAAAGATAAACAATTTCGTCAGAAACGAAACCATCAACAACACGACGATAAGGACTCTCAATAAATCCATACTTATTCACGCGGGCAAACGTTGCAAGTGAGTTAATCAATCCAATATTTGGTCCTTCAGGTGTTTCAATCGGACAAATACGACCATAATGAGTTGGGTGAACGTCACGCACCTCAAATCCAGCACGATCACGTGTAAGCCCCCCCGGTCCCAATGCGGACAAACGACGCTTGTGCGTAATTTCCGCAAGCGGATTCACCTGATCCATGAACTGAGAAAGCTGTGATGAAGCAAAGAATTCTTTTACAGCTCCTGACACAGGTTTCGCATTGATAAGATCATGCGGCATTACGGTATCAATCTCGACTGAACTCATGCGTTCACGAATGGCTCTCTCCATTCTTGAAAGACCCGTGCGATACTGATTCTCAAGAAGCTCACCAACAGGACGAACACGACGATTGCCAAGGTTATCAATATCATCAATTTCTCCACGACCATCTTTAAGCTCAAGAAGAATCTTTACAATAGAAATAATATCATCTTTGCGCAGAGTCCGAGCGGTATCTTCCGTCTCAAGACCTAAGCGTGCATTCATTTTTACACGACCAACTGCTGAAAGATCAAACCTTTCAAAATCAAAGAAAAGACCAGAAAATAAAGCTTCCGCACTTTCAAGTGTTGGAGGCTCTCCAGGACGCATAACACGATAAATATCCAGAAGCGCTTCTTCTCTTGAATAATTGCGATCAGCGGCCAAGGTATTTCTTAAATAAGGACCTATATGAATATGATCGATTGCAAGTGTTGCAATACTTTTGAAACCACTTGAACTCAAACTTTCAATAAGCTGCACGGTTAATTCTTCGCCAGCTTCGACAAAGATTTCACCAGTATCCTCATTAATCATATCTTCAGCAGTATAACGACCGATTAAGTCATCTGCTGGTACTAGAATTTCATTCAGACCATCTTCTTTAAATTTCTTTGCAAGGCGGGGGGTCATTTTTTCGCCCGCAGCTAAAACAACCTTATCCGTCTTTGCATCAATAAGATCATGAACAAGTTTCCCACTTTTCCAACGTGTGGGCTCAAATGGTATTTTCCAACCTTTATCATGGTGCGTAAAAACGATTGTTTCATAAAAAAGTTTTAAAATCTCTTCTCGCGATAAACCGACAACCTCACTCGGCGCAAGCTCTTTACCTTCTTGCTCAGCTTTTTGGCGTTTCTTAGCAGTTTCTTCGTTATCAAGGGCCATTAAAAGAGATGTTGCATGTAATTTTCTGCGTCGATCGATACGAACATACAAAAGATCTTTCGCATCAAACTCAAAATCAAGCCATGAACCGCGATAAGGAATTACACGACCAGAGAATAATAATTTTCCAGAAGCATGCGTTTTACCACGATCATGGTCAAAAAATACGCCCGGAGAACGATGCATTTGTGATACGATAACACGCTCAACCCCATTAATAATGAAGGTACCGTTATCTGTCATGAGAGGAATATCCCCCATGTAAACTTCTTGTTCTTTAATGTCGCGAATCGAACGAGCACCTGTATCCTCATCGACATCCCAAACAACGAGCCTAAAAACAACTTTTAGAGGAGCAGCATATGTCGTTCCTCTTTGGCGGCATTCTTCAACATCATACTTCGGTTCATCAAAATCATAATGATAAAACTCAAGTTGAGCTTTATCTGAAAAATCTTTGACTGGAAACACTGAATGAAAAACAGCCTGCAATCCAAGCATTTGCCGCTTCTCAAAAGGAATATTTCTTTGTAAAAATGCTTCGTACGAATTTTTTTGAAGTTCGATTAAATTCGGCATGGGAGCCACACCACTTAATCTTTCAAAACTTTTGCGTATACGCTTGCGACCAGCCATAGATAATGCCATATGCCCCTCAATCAGCTAATAAATGTGCAAATTTAGTCTTTCTGCATGCAAAAAGTCTACGCTATCAATTTTAAAATTGAAAAAACTATAGATTTATACAAAGAGACTAAGTTCACTCATATATACGTTAAACTTTAATAATGCAAGTAATACATGTGCGATCGGAAAACATGCTCTCTTAGAAAGCTTTTTCCGACCGCACTTTTAATCCAACAAAAAGAACTACTTAAGTTCGACCTTTGCGCCAGCCTTCTCAAGTACATCCTTAATTTTTTGAGCTTCGTCCTTGCTCACGCCTTCTTTAACAGCTTTTGGAGCGCCTTCAACAAGGTTCTTTGCTTCAACAAGACCTAAACCTGTAATTGTGCGAACTTCCTTAATGACGTTAATTTTTTGTGCACCGCCATCTACGAGCATTACTGTGAATTCAGTTTGCTCTTCAACAGGCGCAGCAGCCGCAGCAGCCGCAACTGCTACAGGCGCAGCAGCAGAAACGCCCCATTTTTCTTCAAGAAGCTTCGCAAGCTCTGCAGCTTCAAGAACACTTAACGCAGATAAATCATCTACGATTTTTGCTAATTTTTCAGCCATTTTATATCTCCTAATATCTCTTCAAAAACCATTAATATTTACGATAATCAGCCTTTTTCGCTGTAAGCTGACACAACGCGAGCAAGTTGCCCTGCAGGCGCTTGAATAACACGAGCCAGTTTTCCAGCGGGAGCTTGTAGTATACCAATAATCTTGCCTCGCAATTCGTCGAGAGAAGGCAAGGTTGCAAGAGCTTGAACATCTGCTTTACTGAGGAATTTGTCCCCCATCGCGCCACAAACAATTTCAAGCTTTTGATTATCATTGGCAAACTTTACAGCAACACGCGCAGCTGCGATTGGATCAGTTGAATAAGCTAAAGCTGTTGGACCTTTAAAATGATCTAACAATACTTCATAGCTTGTTCCCTTCACAGCCAAACGGGTCAAAGTGTTTTTAGTCACTCTGAATTGGGCTCCTGCCTCATACATCTGACGACGCAGAGTTTGTGATTCACCAACAGTCAACCCAACCTGTCGCGTAATAACAACAAGTCCAGCCTGATCAAGCGCGGATCGCATTGAAGCGATAAAGAGCTCTTTTTCTCTTTTTTCCACGGTTTTCTCCTTCAAGCTTCACACCACTCACCATGAATGGTGCTTGTTTAACAATTCTGCCCGGAAAGAGAAACACACTAAAATGATTGTGCTTTCTTCCGTCTATGCAGGCGGTAATCATTAAAAACCAATGTTTACCTACAGTCTCGGACAGAGCGTAGGGAACTTCCCTACTAAGCAACATGATAACTCATGCCACATCTTTTATACTTAAATTGAGTATCTACTCAATAAGGTATTAATTTGAAAAACCTGTGAGGTCAACGCGCACAGAAGGCCCCATTGTTGAGCTTAAAGAAATCTTCTTTAAATAAGATCCCTTAATACCACTTGGGCGCGCTTTATTGATCACATCAATAAACATTTGGATGTTTTCAACTAAAGCTTTTTCAGAAAAACTAACCTTACCAATGCCACCATGAACGATACCTGCCTTCTCAGCACGGTATTCAATCTGGCCACCTTTTGCAGCTTTTACAGCTTCAGCAACATTCGGCGTTACTGTTCCAAGCTTAGGATTTGGCATAAGACCTTTAGGCCCTAAAACCTTTCCAAGCTTTCCAACAACAAGCATCATGTCCGGCGTTGCAATACAACGATCAAAGGTAATTTCACCTTTCTGAATTTTTTCAGCAAGATCATCAGCTCCAACAAAGTCAGCTCCAGCTGCTAAAGCTTCTTTAGCTTTTTCATCTTTAGCAAACACAGCCACGCGTAACGTTTTACCCGTCCCATTAGGAAGCTGAATCATGCCACGCAAGCTTTGATCTGCTTTTCGCGTATCAATATTTAAATTTAAAGCAATTTCGACTGTTTCATCAAATTTTGCCGCTGCACGAGTTTTAATAATTTTAACAGCTTCATCAAGCGAATAAGCTGTCATCGCATCTAAATTCTCGTAGGCTTTCTTAAGTCTTTTTCCAATTTTTGCCATCGCTTACTCCACCACCTCAAGCCCCATTGATCGCGCAGAACCAACAATCATCTGCATTGCAGCATCGACTGTAGTTGCATTGAGATCAACCATTTTCTTTTGAGCTATCTCTTTAATTTGGCCTTTTGTTATTTTACCAACCGTCCCTTTTCCTGGTGTCTGAGATCCCTTAGGGAGACCTGCAGCTTTTTTCAAGAAATAACTAACGGGTGGTGTTTTTGTAACAAAGCTAAACGAACGATCTGAGTAGGCTGTAATAACCACAGGAATTGGCATTCCAGGCTCAAGTTCTTGCGTCTTCGCATTAAACGCTTTACAAAATTCCATAATGTTGAGTCCCCTTTGACCCAAAGCTGGACCAATTGGTGGGGATGGGTTTGCTTTTCCTGCAGGAACCTGCAGTTTAATATATCCTTCTATTTTCTTTGCCATAGTATCCTCTATTTATCATTAAAGGGTGCGGTACGGTTTTGGCTTTCCTTCCGCATATCGTTCTCTCAAGAGAACAAACTCTACATACTCTTAAATCTAGATTTTTTCAACCTGAGAAAAATCTAGATCTACAGGTGTTGAACGTCCAAAAATACTCACAGAAACTTTCAAGCGCTCTTTTTCCTCATCAATCTCTTCGACAAGACCTGTAAATGTTGAGAAAGGTCCATCTGAAACACGAACTTGCTCACCAATTTCAAAACTAAGTTTATGCTTAGGTTTACCAACTCTCTCTTCAACTTGGTTCAAAAGACGCTCAACTTCAAATTTACTGATGGGTGTCGGCTTACCTTTCCCTCCAAGAAAATTTGTCACTTTTGGCGTATTTTTAATTAAATGCCATGTTTCATCTGAAAGTGCCATTTGCACCAAAACATAGCCTGGAAAAAACTGCCGCTCTGAGCTAATTTTTTCGCCTTTTTTAATTTCAATAACTTCTTCAGTAGGAACAAGAACTTGAGAAATTCGATCTTCAAGCCCCTTTTTTTGAGCCTGCTCGCGAATTGTTTCTGCAACTTTTTTTTCTGATCCTGAGTAAACATGGACCACATACCAACGAAGTGTTTCTGACATGTATATTAATCCTTACCCCAGAATAAGCTGGACAACAAAGTGAATAAGCCCATCAGCTGCTAAGAAAAATAAAGCAGCTAATACAGAAAGAATAATAACCATAAAAACGGTAACCATTGTTTCTTTGCGAGTTGGCCAAGTAACTTTACCGATCTCTTGACGCACTTGACGTACAAACATTAGTGGACTTGCTTTTGCCATAAGCTTTCTTTCTCGATAATCCCATAAATTTTATTCATAATTTGGCAGGAGTGGAGGGGATCGAACCCACAGCCTTCGGTTTTGGAGACCGACGCTCTGCCAATTGAGCTACACTCCTAAACAATTGCAGCATCAAAATCAAGGGTTTTTTAGTTTTTAAACTACTTAAAAGTCAAAGACTAACACTTAAGATGCCAGTCTTTGACTTCTTAATACCCTAAATTAAGCGAGTATTTTAGTAACGACACCCGCTCCAACAGTACGACCACCTTCGCGAACCGCAAAGCGTAATCCTTCATCCATCGCAACAGGCGCTATAAGCTCTGCTGTAAGCTTAATGTTATCCCCTGGCATAACCATCT
>JAFKGL010000033.1 GCA_017307065.1 Candidatus Paracaedimonas acanthamoebae | reverse complement strand
CGTTTACTGGGACAAAAGACAGAAGAAGTCGAGATTTTGAAGGAAGCGATCAAGATCAGCTGCGAAAAAAACTGGTTTGGCGCAATCCCTTGCTTGCAGAAGGATGCTCTCAATGAGTCGCATTTGTAAAGCTCTTGAAGTCTCCAGGTCTAATCTTTATGAACGTCTAAGGAAGCCATCAGGTGCTCGAAAGAAAAGTGTTAGGATTCAAGATCAAAAATTGCTTCCCCTCATTCGTCAGATCACGGATGAACGTCCCACTTACGGTTATCGGCGAGTAACGGCATTTTTAAGAAAATCTTTGGATCAAGCCATTAATCCAAAGCGAGTCTATCGTGTTATGAAAGAACATAGTTTACTTTTACAAAAGCATGGGAAAAGACCTATTCGCGTTCATGATGGAAAGATCATTACTTTGAAGAGTAATTTGCGGTGGTGTTCGGATCATTTTAGCATTCAGTGTTGGAATGGAGATCAGGTCCATATTGTATTTGCTCTTGATTGTCATGATCGAGAAGTTCTTTCTTGGATGGCCTCTAATACAGGCATTGATGGCCAAATGATCAGAGACCTCATGATAGATTGTGTTGAATCTAGGTTTGGCTCCGTCAGCCATTTACCCCACAAGCTTCAATGGCTCAGTGATAATGGTCCTGCTTATGTTGCAAGATCAACCATTCACTTTGGAAGGTCTCTTGGCTTTGAGCTCCCTATAGCCCAGAGAGCAATTGGATGGCAGAAGCCTTTGTGAAAACCTCCAAGAGAGATTACGCGTATATCGCTGATTTAAGATCAGCTCAAAGAGTTCTTGAGCAGTTGCCAGAATGGTTTGAAGATTATAATAATAATGCATCCCATAAGGGATTAAAGATGCTCTCACCAAGGGAGTTTTTAAGGTCTTCCATGGAAGACCTTAAACAAGTAAGGTATAACTAAATGAGCTAACAAATCTGTCCGCTCTTAGCGGGTAGCACTACAACGCGTTAATAATAGATATTATTATTAATACTCCTCGCCTATTTCACAGTAACAAAAACTCTCACTTGACCAGGGTTATAAAAGAAATTTATATTTACAAATAGGGCTTGTAGAAGTTGAAAATCGATAATGGTTTATTATGGCTGGAAATCAAAAGAAATTTTTATTTTTTGTTTCTGATGGAGCAGGCTTGGGTCACCTTCATCGTATGGCGAAAATTGCTAAAGCTCTTCAAAAGAGTGCCTCTTGTTTAGTAGTTTCTGGCCATCGTGCAACTTCATGGATTGTTTCTGAAGACTGTGAGTACATTCACTTACCGAGCTTTGATAGTTTGCTGCCTAATAGAGCTCGACACTGGGGCCGAAAGCCGTTTATGGAATTTTCAACTCATGATGAGATTATAAACTTTCGTAAAAATCTTCTTAAACAAGTGATTGAAACTTATAGTCCCGATGGCATTTTTACAGATTACTTGCCTTTAGGTAAATTTGATGAAATGGCAGAAATCATTGAAAGTCACTCAGCTAAAAAATATTTTATTGTAAGAGGAATTTTGGATGATCCGAACAGTATTAGAGGTGAAATTTTGGGAGGAAAAGGCCAAAGATACTTAGAAGAATTTTATGATAAAATATTTGTAACTTGTGATAAAAAAATATGCGATGTTGTAAAAGAATACAAATTAAATACTATTCTGGAAAAAAAGCTAGAATACGTTGGATATGTAGCAGAATTAATTAACTTACATGACATAGAACAAACTCGATTAGAGCGAGGTATAACTTCAGAACAAAATTGGGTTGTATGCTCGGTTGGTGGCGGCAAAGCAGCAGAAGGTTTAGTTCAAGAATGTATTAATATTGCCCATGATTACCCTAACATACTATTTGATGTTATAGTGGGACCTCGTTCTAATTATGCCTGTGAATTCAAAACTGCCGAGTATAAGGATTATGGTAATTTACGATTACACAAAGAAAACCATTATCTTAAATATCTTCATGCCAGTGCTGACATTGTCATTTGTCATGGAGGTTATAATTCTTTGGTTGAATGTTTACAAGGCAAAGCAAAGATTATTTGTTACCCTACCCAAGATAAACCAAATAGCGAACAATATATACATTCTCATAGGCTTGCTGAGTTCTCTAATATAACAACAGTTACAAACTACCCTGATTTAAAAAATATATTCAAACAAGCAGTGAAAACATTAATTTTTAAAGGTGCTTTTAAAGAAGTTAGCAACCTAGATTTTCAGGGGGTTGAAAAAATTAGAAATATTGTCTATAAAGATTTAAATATTGGTTAACATTTCACTAATTTGAGTTAGTTGTTCAAAGTTATATTGCCAAATAAATAGATTCTATTTATTAACATGAAAACTGTAAGGTGAAAATGGACTCTCTTGATTTCTTCGAAAGAAATGGCTTTGTTAAAATAAAATCATTTTTGTCTGAAAAAGAAGCAAAAAATTTATATGACCAACTAAAATTATCAATAAAAAACTGTGCAAAAATATTAAACATAAGTGAGCCAAGCTATCTTTCTGTTATAGATGCATGGGGCAATTCTTCACATGTAATTAAACTTCTGAACGAAAATATTCTTGAGAAAAAGAAAGCAGCTCTTGAAAACCTATTATCAAAAAAGCTTGAATGCATTAAATTAGCCATCAGAGGTAAGTCAAGTTTTTTCCCCCATCAAACAGCAGCACATCAGGATTTACCATATTCTATTAAAGAGCCCTATGAATATACCGTTTGGTTAAGTCTGAATCAAGCAACAGAGGAATCTGGGGCACTTATGTTCCAACCCGGTAGTCATCGGGTAATGAATAGTCCAATAGACTTTTGGCATCCTGATTATGTAGATAGATATTTACATGATCCCCAACTAAAGCAGCGTTTACAGTCAGTCTGCACAGATCCAGGGGATCTTTTGATTTTTCATGCAAACATCATGCATGCAAGCTCTATTCACACGTCACCAAATGATAGATATGCGCTTATTAGCAGATGGAAATCTGAGGATTTTTCTCTTAAAGATATTCTATCTATGTATGATTATAAAAATTATTTATATAATTCTTTAACCGATGTACATGCTTTCGATTCCACTTATGATATTTTTCTATATATGTTAGAAGAAAAATTCAATAAAATAGCGGAAATTAATCAGAATAAAGAATTTCAATCGATGCCGAATGATAATTTTGAGGATATAATAAATAAATTATTCCTAGCAATAAAACTCGATCCTAATTTCCAACATAAAGATAAGGCTCTCAATATATTAGAGAAATTTATCATCTTGAAAAAGTCAGAAAAACTTAATTGCGGAAGAAATGCAGCCACATTTTTATATAAGACATTATGGCATGACTGTATACTACCTTTATTAGAGTACTTTAATATTAAATATATTATTTAAGTAATTATTTCATTTATAAATAATGGAGGATTTGTGCAAGAAATTAATAGAATACAAAATGAGATAGAAATAATTGATAATAAATCTACCCCTGAAGATTATAAAGGAGTTTTAAAACTTTATGAAAATTTTATCCAAGATTTATGTATAAAGTTAAGAAAAATTCTACTGAATAAACACAATTTATTTATAAGTAATCCCGTTTTTATAGTGAATTATTCTTATGCATTAGATATACTTTCTAATAAAAATATTTGGATTGAAGCATTAAGGCTCTACAATCAAGTGAAATATTTAATACCAATAAAAGACATTAATTACGATATGATTAAAAAAATGTCTCATATTTGTAATTCTCTCTTAGCAGATAGATTCTTTAACACTCAAGATTAGTTGAGAGAAAGATATTGAAGTTAAAAATACTTCATTTCCATTCTCATTTAGCAATATTAGTCTTTAATTTTAGTTAACAATTGATCAAGTGAATTTGCAACTGCATTAACTGGAATAGCTGATATTTCGTCGCTTCCAAAATCTTGAGAACGTATGAAACATCCTTTCTCAACTATAGGACAAACCTTTTCCGCATTTGTTTTCCCAAATAAAGAAACAAGAGGTATTTCAGCGGCTGACATCAAATGTCCTATGCCACAATCATTTGCAACAGCCGCATATAAACGTTCACCAATAGCAACAGTAAACAAATGAGAAGAAATAGCTTGCGAATCTTGTAAAGGGAACAAAGCTTCGGGGATTTCTCGTTTAATTTGTGATAACCAGCTGTGTTCTTGTGGACCTAAGATGAAAGCAGGGGTGTAACCTTTCTCAACAACAATTAAAGCAAGAGCAATAAAGTTATTTAAAGGCCAACATTTAAAAGGCATGCCAGCTCCTACGATCAATCCTATGTACTTTTTATTTACTGGTAGGATTTGAACAGCTCTTTCTCGATATTCAGATGGAAGTGGCAAACGTTTTTTAACAAGAGACAATGGTTGACCAGCAAGAGAAGTAAGAGCAATTAGCCGTTTTAAGTTATGTATTGGTATTGCCTGGTTATCATGAGGCTTGTATGAAGAAAAAATATACTTAGAAGAACTACTAATAATCTTGTGATGGCGAAGCAATTTTAAGCGCAAAGATTTTAGAAAATCGGTTTGGGTATCGATTATGAGATCGTATTTATATTTCCAAAGTTGATTAAATGATGTCTGCTCGTACACCTTATCCAAAAAGGCATCTGCTATCGATTTGAGAGTAGATGTATAGACAGATGATCCATCGCTATACCAACTGATGTGAGAATTCCGATAAGCTTGTCTTAGCGCTTTTATAAAATGAAGCTTTATAAAACCCTCATAAATATTTTCTCCCTCAGTAAAAACCAGAATTGTGTTTGAATGAGCCATATTTTCCCCTATTCTCTGAATCAAAAGTCAATTGTTAGAAATACGTATCATCCGAAAACTTTTGAATATTTAAGCAAATTGATCTTAGGAAAGCAATAAGCAGACTAAGCAATTAAAATTAGAAGCCTATTCTATTCATTGTAATTTTTGGAAGAAAATGCTAGAAAAGTAAAGAAGTTTTGAAAGAGACAATGGTTATGAAACAGGAAAGAATTTCTGATTTTTTAAGTAATCAAACTATAATTCCGATCTTGCCCAATAGATATTCTTATTTTTTATCAAAAAAGAGAAATTACAGCCATTGGTTTATGCTTACTCCAATCCTATTATCAAAGCAAGTTATTGATGTTAATGTATTAAAGCATGCTTTTAGCTATCTTTTACAATATCATGATTCTTTAAGAATTAATGTGCATTTCCTCAATAATGAATTGATACAAACCATAGAACCTTTTAAAAAGTCTTTTTATAGTACATGCAATTTATATCTCTATAAGAAAGATTGCGGCTTATCGTTTAAAAATTATGTTGAAGATAAAATACAATTAGAAAAACAGAATATTTCTTTTCCTGATAAGTTATTAAAATTCCTAGTTTTCCATAATGTTGATAATGAGATAACAGTCCTAGCTTTCTTATTTCATCATATATTAGCTGATGGTTACTCATTTAAAATATTGATGGAAGATCTTTTTGATATATATGAGCAGATTTTACAGAATAAAGCTGTAGCTTTATCTAACAAAAGAACATCCTATAAAAAATTTTGTGAGCATAGTATAAATTTTTTCAAGAAAAACCTTAAAGAGGAATCTGCCTATTGGAAAAAAATGCCTTGGTCAACAACACACAGATTATCTTTTGATTATCAAAATGATATATCCTCGAATATTGAGGGTAATACTGTGTCATCAATTTCTTCTATAAATTTAGATTCCATAGATAACTTTATGGATAATTTTAAAGGAGAGGGTTCTTACGGGCTAGTTAAAATATTGCTGA
Source organism: Candidatus Paracaedimonas acanthamoebae (assembly GCA_017307065.1). Lineage (NCBI taxonomy): Bacteria > Pseudomonadati > Pseudomonadota > Alphaproteobacteria > Holosporales > Caedimonadaceae > Candidatus Paracaedimonas > Candidatus Paracaedimonas acanthamoebae. The sequence goes on along the minus strand of JAFKGL010000033.1, from coordinate 10,727 downwards.
TTGCTATAGCAAAGGCTTATAAGTGTCATTTTAACTCAAATACAATGCTCATAAATTACGTTTATAATGGACGGTTTTGCTCGGATGAATCGTTACATTTAGATCGAACTGTAGGTTGGTTTAGTGAAGGTGCGCCGATTTTTATTCCAACTAAAGATTCTCTAAAATCGCTTATAAATACTGTAGAAGCACAAATTGATAAGCTGTATTATAATAATTCAAGTTATGGTTATTTAAAATATATATTTCAAGAACTGAAGGATGACTTTTTTCCTCCTGAAATATCAATTAATTATACACCTCCATGGTTAGGGGAATCTAAATATAAAAATTTCATGGTCCCAACCTCGGAATTTAATTCCCATCTTTCTCCTCCCGCAAATACGCAGCGCGTATATTTACTAAATGCAAAAGCATATTTTTCTGAAAAAACCTTTATACTCTCATGGAATTATAGTCGTACTTTATTCGACAAATCAAAAATGGATAAGTTTAGCTCTAACTGTTTAGTAGAATTAAAAAATATCATGAATGAATTATACAAGTCATTTTAATTACTACACAAAATTTACCAAATTCCTTTTTAATAGAAGCCCAGTCAATTACCTCACTAAATTGGAACAAAGGATGCTTAGGTTTTAATTCTGAGATAAAAGATTTCTAAATAAATGACCTTGGTATTTATTGATTATGGATGGTTTTCTCATGAAAAATCTGTAACTTTCTTAGGTTTTTTTTACAGATTACTTGCAAATTTTACTCTAAAATATCCCTCTATACTATAGTTACTTCCTTGCTTTTCCCCATATTTCAGGATGGACTAGCTAGCTGATAAATTCATTTGGTGTTCTCTAGGATATGCGCACTAATCTTTTCGCTCGCCTCAATAAGGGGTTGACCAATCAGGTGAGCATATCGAGCTGTTGTTTGTGTCTGTTTGTGTCCCAGCAATGCTCCTATGATTGGAAGTGATAATCCTTTGCTAGCAGCAACAGAGGCAAAGGTGTGCCTTAAATCATGGATGCGAACATCATTCAAACCAACTTTTGCCCGAATCCGTCGCCAAGGCTTTTGTAAGTTAACAAGGTGAGATCCTACCTTCTCTCCACAAATAACATAAGTGTTTCTTTCATGCCGAGGGATAAGCTGAAGAAGATCAACTGCTACTTTGGAGAGATATATTAATTTCTTTCCTGTTTTACTGTCACTAAGGCGAAGACATTGATTGGCAAAGTCTACTTCTTCCCACCTGAGCGTGAGAATTTCATTTAAGCGACACCCCGTAATCAACAGCAGACGAATTGCATAAATTGCCCAAGGGTTTGTAGAGTTCTTCTCTTCCTCTTCAAGAGCTATCATCAATCTTGTCATCTCTTCCTGACTTAAAAATCTTTCCCTTTTTTGTTCAGGATATTTTTTAATGTGAAGGCAAGGATTGGAATGATTGGGACGGTATCCCCAAAGCTCTGCTAGATTTAAAGCCTTCGATAAAAGGCTTAGTACCCGATTCGCTGTAATAGGAAGATGCTGGAGTGAGTGATGAAGCTTAGCTATATCGTTTCTGGTTAAAGAAGAGACTTTTAAGCCTCCTAAACTTGGTAAGATATGCTGTTGCCATAATCGTTGATCTTCTTTACGGCTTGCTGGTTTCTTTCGAGGAGCATGCTCTTTCATATACTGATCTGCAAGCTCTTTAAGGTTAGGCATAGCTCTCAATTCTTGCTTTTCTGCAGAAGGATCCTTCCCTTGACTGACTTCCAGAAGCCACTTTTGGGCAATGCTTCTTGCTTGTTCACATGTCATAATTCCATGATCGCCAATTTTGGGCCTTCGTTGTCTGCGATCCTGCGTGCGATAATAAAGAAAATAACCCCTATTCCCTTTAGGCGTTACCTTGCACATGAAACCGTTAACTTCAGAATCCCACAAAATTAAATCCTTATCCTGTGGCAAGGTTGACTCTATTAATTTTTTTGTAAGCTTAGGCATGATATCTCTCTTACTTTAAGTAGCATATAGGTAGCAAGAAAGGGAGAAAATGGCAATAGTCAGAAAATCCATATAGAACAAAAATCATTATTATATAAAGGAAAAATAATTTTTCTAGATGATAAAATATCAATAAAAACTAATGGATCCAAGATTTGTAATCAGTAGGTCGTTGGTTCGAATCCGACATCCGGCACCACCTCCAAAATTGAATGATTGCCCCCTATCTGCATATAGATGGGAGCAAACAAACAAAATATCCTAACTCATATCATATGATGCTAATAAATCTTCTGCAGAAGGTGGGTCTATAACTTCAATACCATTCCTATTAGAAAGGCTTCTAGATTCATATTCTACAATTCTCGAGATTAAATATCGATGATCTATTATGAGATCTGTCAACTTAGGTGGTAGAAATTTAATTCCCGCCCTCTCTAATAACTTTTCGGCATAACGTGTACAATTATAAGTCTTATCTTTATCTGTTATTCCCCATCCTTTAAGAGAAAAAAATGTACCTCTCGATTTATCGGATCCAATAGATAACAAAGCATTATTAGCGTCTACAGCACTTACAATAAAGCTTTTATGTTTTGTATAAGTTCCGTCTAAAATTGTTACTTCTTCACTACTTGTATACTTGATCCCTTTACTATCCACATTTTTTTTAATTTTTATTTGTTTGGCTCGAAAAAATTTCTGTATTACTTCTTTAGTTGATTCTTCATAAACTATTCCTTTCCCACCACCAGAAACAGCTCCACACACCGTATCAGGCTCATAATATCCACCAACCCCACCAAAATGCACCCCCTGCACACAAATTATATTTTCGCTATTCTTGTTTGTTTCTGGAGTTTCAAAAACAAGGTAAGCGTGCTTAATACCTCCTCCAATTTCTTTAAATCCTATTGTAATTGCTGCTTTACCTGAATGTAAATCTTCTAATGTTGCGCCACTTATAAGAGATTTACTTTTTGCCAACTCTAAATCTCCATCACATACATCGAAATCCACATCAGAGGAATAACTTAAATGACTCCCCAATAACGATCCTATAACAAATAATGCATATCTTCTCATTTTGAACATTTTACTCTCCTTTTTTTGAATTACTTGAATCTATAAACAAACTATATAATTTAGAAATAAATGACCCCACTTCACCTTCAGCAGGTTTTTGGATTGAAGAGAGGGAAGCGTTTCGCGATATTTCGATTAATGAATCTACGGTCAAATCTGATTTAAAGGGCTTTAGATCAAGTCCTGATATATAACAATATTCTTGTAGAATATATGCAGCAAAACTTGCCGAGGTATAATGACTTTCTGGAAGTTTAAGTTTCCAATAATCTTCTTTCGACTCAAAAACGAAAGATAAAAATTTACCTTGCATACGCTTGATAGAAGAAAGGGCTTTATCTATATAAAAAGTATCTAATTGCCAACTATTTCCACCCTGATTTTGATTATTCAAAAATAGTTGCTGCTGCTCTTCAGTAAATGAAAAAATCCTTCCTTTACTTTTTTTATATGCAGAGGAAAAAAATGGGTTTACTTCCTCTGAATTGTTTATATTCTGAGCACGAAAAGTATAAGCATAGGAGTCTAAAGCATCCCCCACAGGATTGATTTTTTCGAAAATAAGAACTGCTAAAGGTATTCCATTCCATTGCCATTCCCGAAGTGAAACAACAGATATATCTTTATTAATCTCGATATCACTATAGCTACTTCTTAATTTTTCAACAGATAAAGGTAGTTCACTTTCTTCTGTTTTTACTTGAACAATACTATCTTCGATTTCTATACTTTCTAGTCGCCTACGTGAGGATGACGATTTATTGTTCCTTGCTAATTGAAAAGGAAAGACTCTTAAGTCTAACTTCAGAAAATAAAATATCATTTGTTTGTTGATGGGCATTGAAAAGAAACAAGACTGCTCATTTCTATTTTCTAAAAAAAATTCTAATCTTGGAAAATCACCTATGCTTAATACAAGCCTTCCTCTTAAGGCATTGTTTTCATAAACTATATTCCTTTCTTTTATTTCCCTTAATTTCCTATCTGTATTAGTCTTATGGACTGATAAAAATTCTGGTTGAACTTCGAAATCTATTATTATCCCTCTTTTTGATAGATTATATGCTGTAGAGGCTTCTTCTTTAATTAACTCAGAACTAGCCAATAAGCCTGAAGGTATTAGATACGTACCTACAATTAATATATAAAATAATCTGATCATTTTATTTTCCCCTAAGAAATTAAAGTGGATATTTTCTCCTAAGAAAATATCCACTTTTCATCATTATTTAGCGTCAGATGGTGATTGGAATTTTGAAATAAAGTCAGCAATTTTAATAACTAACTCTAATCCTGGCCCCATAGTTTTAATGCATTTATCAGCAGCGTCTAAGGTTGCTGTTGAAACATTTCGGATGCAAGTCGCTGTCTTGACTGAATATTCTTGTTCTTCTCTTACACTTTCGGAAGCATGAGCAGACAAGAACGATAATAAAACAGTAAAACTTAAATATAATTTTTTTCTCATATAATTTTCTCCTAATTTTAAGTGATTAAGATTCATGAAAATTTTCTTCACTTGAAGATCACAAAAATTCATGAAACTTGCTGAAGCTTAAGTAAAAAAGTAGCTTCACGACCATCAGGTTTTATCCCCCAAAACGAGGTTTTAGGTGATAACCCCCTAATCTTGTGAAATGAGAAAAGTTACTCTATAGTGCTGTCATTGATCGAAATATTGAAATTAAAATATTATGCATGCTTGATAAAATCACTATTCATTCTGGCAATTTTGAAAAACCAAACTTCAAAGTAATTAACGGGATTAAATTTTCAGCGCGCGAAATTGATGTTATTGCGTGCCTTCTGCAAGGGCGTCCCCTAAAAACCATCGCTTCTCTTCTTACAATTTCATTAAAAACCGCAGAAAATCACTCCCGGAATATTATGCAGAAAATAGGATGCAATTCGCGAGATGGGATTATTAATCATATAGAAAATTCGGGGACTTTTAACAAATTCAGGCAACACTATGAATGTCTCTCTCTTGAAGCTCAGTTTAAGAAATCTTTAGCTCACATTCAATCAGAGTTAAAAAGTAAGGAATCAAATTGCACGATTTTACTTGGAGATAAAATCCCACTTTTTTTTAAAGAAACTCTAAAAAAACACCTTGAATTCTTGGGGTTCAAACTCACTTTTAATAAAGAACCTTTACGCTACCTATCTTCTCAACTTTCAAAAAAGTTTTCATCTCCTCAAGTTATTCTTTTATTTCCAGAAGAAATACTTAAATTAAAAAATACGCCTCTTTATAAAGAACTGAGGCAACAAAAATCGTTCATTATAGTAGAGATTCAAGAAGAGTTTACTCACTCAGAAAGTAACCTTGAGACAACCTATTATTTAGCTTTTCTTAAATTATTAGCGAGGCTCTCTCCAGAAATAGACGTAGAATCTTATAAAGAAACTCTTAAAAAGAAATTTTACTCTTTAGATTTTTCTCATGCCACACCCATTTATTCCAAAGAAAATATTAAACTAGAAAATGAGCTCCCCTATTCAAAGTTAACTTATTATTTTTTTATTTCTTTGATAGCTTTGTTATTCTTGGGAATAACAGGATATAAATTTTACGATAAAAAACCAGAATTAGACGAGACTATTCATTCTGAACTTACCTTGCCCGCAAAAAACGTATTTCTAGAACGCCCAGATTTAATAAAAAGAATCCATGAAAATTTAAAAGAAGTTCAAGGTATTACCACTATAGCTCTTGTAGGCAGTGGTGGTGCAGGAAAAACGATATTAGCCCGCTCCTATGCCAATACTTATCTTCACTCTGTGACGTGGGAGATAAATGCTGAAACTCACGTAAGTCTTCTTACCTCTTTTGAGAATCTTGCCTTAGCGCTGTGTACCACAGAAAATGAGAAAAAAATTATAAAAAATCTCCGAGAGATTAAGGATGTTCAAGAAAGAGAAAAAACGCTCTCATCATTTATTAAACGACATTTAAAAGAACATCCTAACTGGCTCTTGATTTTTGATAATGTTGAAGAGTTTCCTGATATTCAAGCCTATTTTCCGCATGACTCTCATGTATGGGGACCAGGAAAAATTATTCTCACTTCGAGAGATGAAAACATTCAAAATCATACCTCAATAAATCATACAATATACATTGATGAATTATCGGCTATAGAAAAAGAACAACTCTTTTCTCAAATTATGGAAATAAACTTTAAGGGTAAACAAAAAGAACAAGTAAATTCTTTTTTAATTCATATCCCTCCTTTTCCCTTAGATATCTCTGTGACGGCTTATTACCTGAAAGCAACAAACATTACATATGAACAATATTTAGAGAATTTAAATCAGCATAATCAAGAATTTATGAATCTACAAAAAGATATTCTGAAGAATGCAAATGAATACACTAAAACTCGTTATGAGATTATAAGTATGTCTATCCAAAAACTCATCGAAACAAACAAGGATTTTTCTGATCTTTTATTATTAATTAGTCTCATGGATTCTCAAAATATTCCGAGAGAACTTTTAGATAATTACAAAAATAAAGCAACAATAGATAAATTCATCTATCACCTTAAAAAGTATTCTCTCCTCCTCAATACAGAAATAGCAAATACCTTTTCTCTTCACAGAAGCACGCAAGAAATTATGCTTCATTGCCTTAAAACAAGCTTAAAACTTGGTCCCAACAATCAAATTTTAGAAGCCATTTTATCGAATTTTGAGAGATTCTTGAGTGAGGCTACTGAGCATGAAAATTACGAAAAGATGAAAATACTTATTAGCCATGCTGAATCTTTATTAAAACATGCCTCTCTTTTTAATAAACTAGGTGTTGCTAAATTGAGGGGCACTTTAGGATATCTATATTATTTATTAGCCGATTTTGAATATGCACGAACTTTGCTTGAGAAAAATTTCAATTTTTTGAGTAAATATAAAGAATATCAAAATAGCAATATACTAGCTCGAACTTCAACATATCTGGGTATTTTTCATTGGGGATTTGGTCATTTTAAAGAAAGCTTGTTTCTTCTAGAAGGAAGTGAAAAATCTTATCTGAAAAATCATGTGTATGATTATTGGGGACTTGCTAGGAACCTACTTTATCTAGGAATGGTCTACTGGGATATACATCAAAGAGAAAAAGCAAGGATATTTTTTGAAAAAGCACTTAATATTTATAATCGTTATTTACCAAATCATTATTTAGATAAAGCATTTACTTTATCTTATTTAGGAACAACGTATATAAGTACCGATTTAAAAAAAACTAAAGAATATCTAGATAAAAGTATTGATTTACTGAAAAAGAATTTTAAAGAAAATCACGTAAAGTATGCCTGGGTTTTATCTGATTTAGGGATATACTATTCTACCATCGGGGAGTATCAAAAAGCCGTAGATTTAGATAAACAAGTATTAAAAATTTACAAAGAACATTATCCTGAAAACAGCACTAATGTAGCGTGGGCATTACGTAATTTAGGAAGTCACTACTGTTATTTAGGGGAATTTAAAAAATCTAAAGACATGCTTAAAAAAAGTTTTATGATTTTTAAAAACTCAATGGGGGAAAATAATGTAAAAACGAAGTATATCCTTCATCTATTAGGTATTGTTCATTTAAAAATGGGCGACACAAAAAAAGCAAAAAAAATATTTGAGGATTGTTATTTATATTATAAAAAAGAAAATGGAAATAATAATTTACATGCAGTACATGCCCTAAAAAATTTAGGTAGAAGTTACATTATAGAAGGTGATTTTCAGAAAGCTGAATTCCACTTAAAAAAAGCTCTAGAATTATATAAAAACAATCATTCTTTTTATTCTGAAGATGTTTTTGAAGCTCTATACGAACTTTATTCGCAAAAATCAAAATCAAGCAAGGGAAAACAAAAAGTAGTTTATAAACAACAAGCAATAGAATATCTCAAACAAGCCTTAAAAATCTTAAAAGATAATTATCCCAAAACATCTCCTCATCTCACAAGAATTCAAGAAAAACTCACCGAAGTGGATTCGTAATGAGTCTCATTTTTAAATATATTGTAAATCTTAACCCTTTCCTAAAATTTTTTATGACATATCATCATTCTCATATAGATTTATGAAATTCACCCATCAAGATCACAGGATAAAACTTGCAAAATACGTCCGCACAACTCCTTCATTTTTGGTTTCATGACTTAACGCCTAACCAATGGTGGAAAAAAGACCCTGCTCTAGATCAACTAATTCGTAAAAAATATCATCATCTGCATCAGCAAGCCATAAAGAGTTAGTTTTAGCCACTTCTTTCGTGGTAGGGATATTGCTCCCCCTTTTTTCTAAACTTCGAAAAGACCCTTCCTCAAAGGTGATCTAGTCTCTTTGGCACGAAGATAAAAAGGATCAATATTTTTAGAGACTCAAAAGTTAAAGTTGTGCCTGATAAACCCCCAGATGCAACTCTATTTCTTCTTCTCTCGTAATGTATGAAAAAATCCGAGAACAGAACTTAAGAAATCTCCAGCCATTCTGGCTGGAGTTCCGATAACAAATCTTCTCAAGGTAAATCCTAGAAATATTTATCAAAAGGATGATTACTTTTCGGTTTTGTCACATCGCCTTTATTCAAGATGTCGACCAAAGTTTGCTCTGATTTTTTCCCAACACCATTTATATATAAGCGCTCAAGAGAAGTTAGTGACGTACGAACATTATTAAAGGTCTCTAGCAGCTTCTCGCCTGATTTCAAATAATATTTAAAGTCCAACTCTGTTAAACCCGGGAGCTTAAAAAGCCCCTCAACTTTTGGGCGATCAAACTGCATTCCTCCCAGAGATAAAGCCGTTAAAGTTGTGTTTTCTCCATTAAGCAGAGGTTGAACGTCAGTAACACTTCCGCCCACTCTTAAAACCTGTAAAGTTGTATTCGTTGCTATTGATGACATCAAGGGTTGAACGTCTTGATTATTGAGTGTCGTTTCTGGCAAACTCAAACAAGTAAGGCTCTTAAAATAAGGACTCTTAACAACAATTTCCAACCCTTCACCCTTCAACGCAGGCGTATCTAAAACCAATGTATGAAGCGTGTTATCTGCAAAAGCTGAATCCATATAAAACAAAGCTTGGGGCGTTAACATCCTCCCACTGCTTAAATTTAAACCTGTTATCTGGGGGTATTTTTGTTTCTCAAACAAAGTTTGAAAGTGTGACTCAGTAAGAGTATCACAGGACAATTCCAAGAAAAGAGGAGATGTTCTCGCTTTTAGTCCTTCAGCCAATTTTCTAATATTGTCCGTCTCATTGCCCCTTATATTTACATGCAATCTCTTTAAAGAAGGTAGTTGCACAATATCTTGAATCTTCACGTCTAATTCGCTAACGCATAATGTAAGATTTTCGAGGCCAGCAAGAGAGGTAGGTTCAATGTTGGCTGCTATTCTTTCAGGTATATTTAATCGTTTGAGAGCCTTTAATTTGCTCAAGAGGTTAGTAAATCGAGAAGCTATAAGATCGTCTTTACCTGTACAAAAAGTAATCCAAAGATGTTGAAGAGAAGTATTGACTGGCAATGACGTTACGTCATTGTCTTTTAGGACCTCTAGGCTAAAAACGATAATACTGGCAATATCGTGACTCAACAAAGGCTCAAGCAATCCATCAGAGGCCGACAAATGACCAGAGTGATTATCCAAATCAGGCAGAATCTTGACTTCTTGAATCTGAGAAAACTCTTTGAATACAGATGGTAACGCAGGAATAAGGGTATCTTCGATAAGAAACGGATCTAAAAGCTCTAATTTATTTTCGGGAAAGATGTTTCCTATGTTTCTATTGGTCTGATCGTATATCATAATCTTAGTTTCTGGAGTTCTTTGAAACCGAAACCCATTGATCACCTTATCCTCAGTATCTGAGGCATGCACACTTGTTATAGAAATCGCAAGAAGAAGTGAAAATATAATACGACGCAACATAATTAAAACTCCTTACATTAAAATATTTAGCAAAAGTTTTTAGTCTTTAACCTTTACTATTTAGATATGGTAAGCTTGGAAGTAGATTTCAATACTTGATATTTAAAAAATTATTTAAGTATCCATGTGAGGACTTTTAAGAATTATTTTAATAGTCTCATTATTATCCTTCCCTTCAGCTTGTTTCAAGAAGAGATAGAAATAATTTTAAGGATACTTGTGCCTTTTTAAGATGCTTTTTTTCTTGATTTCAAAAATTTCTCAAAATGATGAAGTCGATAATACTTATATTCAGAAACATCTACGACAGTGTTATATTGATAACAATCTTTACCTTAGACTTGAGTTTTTTCCAAATAACAGACACAAGAATTGCTAACTTTGTATCATCTGCTAACTTGAGGAGAGACGCGCCCTCTGCGCTTTAAGATAGCAAGAACAGGAATGTTGCCTGGTTGCCAGTTGCCTCACAAGGCCCGTATGGTCATTTATTCACGCTGTCAAACATCCAATTTAGTCTAGTCTCTCTCTTCCCCGGTACCAAGGGAATTTGAGAACTTGTCCTCATCAAAATCATTGAAGATTTTAAGAGGGAAGTGTACATTCCTTCATGTACGGTTTCGTCAGTCACTAAGTCATTTTTTTATTTTTCTCTCTTTCTTTCATACGATGTTGATCCTTGGTTTAAGACGCAGAAAGTCATTCGCTT
>JAFKGL010000032.1 GCA_017307065.1 Candidatus Paracaedimonas acanthamoebae | reverse complement strand
ACAATCTTTAGGGGCTAAATGGAGATAGATAAAGAACTGGAAAAAGCTTGAATTTACTTGGCTTTACTGGCGCGCCCGAGAAGATTCGAACTCCTAACCTTCTGATCCGTAGTCAGATGCTCTATCCAATTGAGCTACGGGCGCGTTATGAAGATACCTCGGATAACTAGCGAATTCAGATCACACATTCAAGTAAAAAATGAAAACAAATGAGACTTAAGCCTTTTTTCTTCAAAATCCTCTCAAAAGAAGCCTTTTCAAGGGTGCAAAAAATTAATCTTTAGATTTTTGGTCCCGCAATGTCTGCCAATATTGCAACCGCTTTAAAATTTCTTGTTCAAATCCTTTGCCTTTCGGCTGATAATAGTTTTCTCGTGACATTCCTTCTGGAAAATAATTAGCTCCAGAAAATTCCTCAGGAGCATCGTGATCATACTGATACCCTTTCCCATACCCTATTTCCTTCATAAGCTTGGTAGGCGCATTCACAGCGTAAAGAGGCGGCATTAAGGAACCATGTTGAGTAGCTGACTGTTGAGCGGCTTTAAAAGCTTGATAAGCTGCATTGGACTTAGGCGCCGTCGCGAGATAAATAATGCACTGAGTGATGGCTAATTCCCCTTCAGGCGATCCTAAAAAATGATAAGCTTGTTGAGCTGAAATGGCTTGAGACAAAGCCTGTGGATCTGCAAGACCAATATCTTCAGCTGCAAAGCGCACAAGTCGCCTCAAAATATACAGGGGATTTTCTCCTCCTTGCAGCATTCGTGCAAACCAATAAAGAGCCGCATTTACATCTGACGCTCTCATCGCCTTATGAAGCGCACTTATTAGATTATAATGACCTTCCTGAGCCTTGTCATAGATAGGAGCACGCTTATTTAAAATCAGACTTAGTTTATCGGTATCAACTTTATCTTCATTAAATAAAATCTCTGCCATATTTAAAAGAGATCGGGCATCACCATCCGCCATTGAAATAAGTGTTGTCCGAGCAGATGAATCCAAAGGAAGTTTCTTTTTTAAAAAGATTTCTGCCCTCTGTAAAACTCGTTCGAGATCATTTTCTTCGAGTCTTTTCAGAATTAATACCTGGCACCGCGAAAGCAAGGCCGGATTCAATTCGAACGAAGGGTTTTCTGTGGTAGCTCCAATTAAGGTGATGGTGCCTTCTTCAAGATGTGCAAGAAAGATGTCTTGTTGACTGCGATTGAACCGATGAATTTCGTCTACGAATAAAAGAGTCCCCTCACCCCATTTCCACCGGTCTTCAGCTTCTTCAAAGATTTTTCGAAGTTCGCTAACGCCTGAAAGAACTGCCGAAACTTGAGCGAAATGAAGCTTTATTGAGTGGGAGATAAGGCGTGCTAACGTAGTTTTACCACATCCCGGAGGACCCCAAAGAATTAAAGAAGGAAGCTTCGGAGCATTCACAAGGCTCGTCAGGGCTTTTCCTTGGCCAATAAGATGTTCTTGACCAATAACTTCATTTAAAGTTGCAGGTCGTAAGGCATCAGCTAAAGGGCGTGATTTTTTATTTTCAAATAAGATTGTGAATCCCCTTTACCAGTTTTGAACAAATACTTCAGTTCCCCGTTTAAACGTAATTTGCCATCCTTGGCGACTTCTTCCTAAATTTCTTGCGAGTTGATCTGCAGAGATACTCGCCTTCCCATTTAGCTCTAAGATTACATCACCAGGTAAAAGACCACTCAGGCTTGCGGGTGTTCCAGGTTCGACCTGCAAGACAACAACGCCTCCTTGAGCCTCAAATCCAAGACCTAATTCAGTTGCAACCGCAGGTGTTAAGCTAACCACGATAAGGCCTGACAAAGGATGACGTCCGTAAAGAGCTTGGGGTTTATTGTTGGGATTGTCTGGCGGAATTTCTGGAATGATATTAAAGGACATTCTCTCAGTTCCTCGGATAATGACAATGGATGAAGCCTCATTTTGTTTTGCAATAGCTAATCTAAACCGATAGGCCGCCTCATTCACAATCTCATGACCATTTATTTCAACAATGATATCCCCTTCTTTTAAACCAGCTTTTTCAGCAGGGGTATTAGGATAAATTTGCGAAATTGAAACGCCTTTGGAAACAACCATATTTTTTTTCAGGGCAATCTCAGAGGATATTGTTTTAAGGGCAACACCTAACCATAATCGTGTAATTTTACCCCCTCGATCAACACTAGCAATCACAGGAACAACAAGATTCGAAGGGATAGCAAATCCAATCCCTATGGATCCACCGGTGTTAGAAAAGATTGCTGTATTAATGCCCACAACTTTTCCATCTAACGTAATCATGGGACCTCCTGAGTTCCCAGGATTGATAGCAGCATCTGTTTGAATCAACGATCTAAAATCTTTGATTCCGACAGAATTGCGCGCCAGCCCTGAAACAATCCCAGAAGTTACTGTTTGACCAAATCCAAAAGGATTGCCAACTGCAAGCACAAGATCTCCGACTTGTAACGTATCTGCATCTTTTAATTCTAAATATGGTAAATTCTTTTCATCTGTTTTTAACTTTAAGGCGGCAAGATCAGTACGTACATCTCGAGCAACAACCTGAGCATGATATTCACGGCCATCGGCAAGAATAACTTTTATCTCTTCAGCTTGTTTAATCACATGATCATTTGTAATCACCAAACCATCTGCTTTTACAAGCACTCCCGACCCTAAAGAACTTTGCACACGTGCATGAGGAGCTGGAACCGGGACGGCTTCTCCAAAAAAGTGGCGAAATATTGGATCCTCAAAAAAGGGAGAATGGCGTTCTTTCACAACGCGAGCTGCCGAGATACTAACAACAGCTGGAGCTATTTTTTTCACAATCGGTGCAAATGTCAGTTGAATTTGTTCTTGAGAACATGGAAGCATCTCAAGGGGATCCGCCATTAATGAAAAAGAAGCTCTTAAGAAACCAATAACGAAGAAAATATTTTTTTTCATGTTTGTCCTCTTATTTTTTTGACATAAAAAAAGCGACATACTGTCGCTTTAATTATATTTTAAATATGCTTTCTCTTTATGCTTGAGCCTCAGCAGCTGCATCTGTCGCCATTGATGGCGCGGCAACTTTTTGACCAGCACCTTTGGCAGCAGCGTCACGTTCAATAAACTCAATGACTGCTAAAGGAGCATTATCTCCATAACGGAAACCTGCTTTAACAATACGAGTATATCCGCCGGCCCTATCGCGATAACGTTCTGCGAGAGTACCCGTTAATTTGCGTGCCAATTCGTTATCTCCAAGAACTGAAAGAGCTTGGCGATAAACATGAAGCCCACCACGTCGACCTAAAGTGACGAGTTTTTCTACAAACGGCCTTAAATCTTTAGCCTTTGGCAATGTTGTCGTGATTTGTTCATGACGAATTAAATCTTTTGCAAGTCCACGTAATAAAGCTTTGCGTTGATTAGTTGTACGATTTAATTGACGTCCGCGCATACGATGACGCATGGTAATTCTCCTAACTCTATACCTTAATAAGGATCTTCAATTTTTTTGGCCATTTCTTCAATATTTTCAGGTGGCCAACCCGTAACATTCATACCAAGTTCAAGTCCCATCTGGCCTAAAACTTCTTTAATTTCATTGAGTGACTTACGTCCAAAATTTGGTGTTCTCAACAGATCATTTTCCGTTTTTTGAACGAGATCCCCAATATAAACAATATTTTCATTCTTTAAGCAATTTGCAGAACGAACAGAAAGTTCAAGTTCTTCAACTTTCTTAAGAAGAGCACGACTAAATGGAAGTTCAGCTTCTGGATCTTTTTCTTCTGCAGGAACGGGCTCTTCAAAATTAATAAACTGCTGAAGTTGATCTTGCAAAATACGAGCAGCTAAAGCTACAGCATCTTCAGGTCGAACCGCTCCATTTGTTTCAACATCCATAATAAGCTTATCATAGTCTGTACGCTGGCCGACGCGCGTGTCTTCAACCTTGTAAGAAACACGACGAACAGGTGAAAAAAGAGCATCAACGGGAATAAAGCTAATTGGAGCATCTTCACGCCTAAGCTGGCCTGCAGGAATATATCCTTTACCATTTTCAATGGTGACTTCCATAGAAATTTTTGCGCCAGCATCCAAAACACAAATCACTAATTCAGGATCAAGAATCTCGATGTCTGATGTCGGTTCAAAATGAGCCGCAGTTACAGGTCCAGGTCCTTCAGCTTTTAAGCGAAGTTTTTTTGTTCCTTCAGAATGCTTACGAAGTGAAAGTGATTTGAGATTTAAAATAATCTCTGTCACATCTTCATGCACACCAGGAATTGAGCTAAACTCATGTTGAACGCCTTCTATCTGAATCCCTGTGACAGCAGCGCCTTGAAGAGATGATAAAAGAATACGCCTTAAAGCAGTGCCAAGTGTTAAGCCAAAGCCTCTTTCCAGAGGCTCAGCAACAACTTGTGCGCGCCGATGCTCGCTGCCAAGAAGATCAATATTGAGTTTAAAGGGCCTAATAAGTTCTTGCCAATTTTTTTGTAACACGGAACTTTCCTCTCGATGTTGCTTCGTAATATTTTCTAAAGGTAATAATTAAACGCGACGACGCTTTGGAGGGCGACATCCATTATGAGGTACCGGTGTCATATCACGAATAGAAGTTACTGTAAAACCAATAGATTGCAAAGCCCGTAAAGCTGATTCGCGGCCAGATCCTGGTCCATTAACTTCTACTTCTAATACACGCATTCCATGCTCTGAAGCTTTTTTTCCTGCATCTTCAGCCGCCATCTGAGCAGCGTACGGTGTTGACTTACGAGATCCTTTGAATCCCATCATACCCGCTGATGACCATGAAACAGCATTACCTTGAGGGTCTGTAATTGTAATCATTGTATTATTAAAAGTAGCATTAATATGTGCCACACCGGAGGTAATATTTTTACGCTCGCGACGTCGAATTCTTGTTGCTGGCTTAGCCATTCTTTGTATCCTATCTCGTCAAAATTACTTTTTCTTACCTGCAATTGCGACAGCTTTTCCTTTGCGCGTACGTGCATTGGTATGCGTCCTCTGTCCTCTGACAGGCAAGCCTTTACGATGACGTAACCCACGATAACATCCAAGGTCAGTCAATCGTTTAATATTCATTGAAATTTCACGTCGTAAATCACCTTCAACTTTATAAGTTGAATCTATACATTCACGAATCTTAAGCACTTCATCTTCTGTTAAATCTTTAACACGTCGATTTTCCGGTATCCCAATGGTGGAGCAAATATCTTTAGCTTTCGCTGGCCCTAACCCATAAATATAAGTTAGCCCGATAATTACTCTTTTTTGTGTAGGAATGTTGACGCCTGCTATACGAGCCACGGCTTTTCTCCTTAATTCATTAATTAATGCTTTCAAAGAAAGCAATTTATAGGCATCAAACTTGAGAAGTCAAGGCCTAGTTTACACACTCTTGTGGTTTTTTGAGATATTGTGTAATTAACACCTCAATTTGTGACGCCACATCGTCAACTGACTGCATTCCATCGACTTGGCTTAGCTGACCATTTTTTGCATAATAGCTAAGCAAAGGCTGTGTTTTTTCGTCATATATTGCAAGTCGTTTTTGAACGACCTCTAAAGCATCATCTTTTCGCCTGGAAAATTCAGTTTCCTGACAATGATCACACTTCCCTTCACTTGCAAGTGGACTAAAATAGTCGTTATAGATTGTACCGCAATTTGTACAAGAAAAACGACCTGCAATCCTTTTTGCAAGAATATCTTTATCTACTTTCAACTCAATAACTAAGTCTACTTGCTGGTGATTATGTTTTAACATTTCATACAAAGCATTCGCTTGATTTTCTGTCCTTGGAAGACCATCAAGAATAACACCAGTTTTAACTGTTTTTAGCTTATTTTCTAAGATGTCTAATATAACTTTATCATCAGGATAACCACCCGCATTTACGATGGGTTGTAAGTATTGTCCCATCTCTGAACCTGAAGCAATTTCATGGCGAATTAAATCACCTGTACTAATCTGGACATAGCCAAACTTTTCTTGGATCAAACGTGCTTGAGTCCCTTTCCCAGCACCAGGAGGCCCAAGGATAATAATATTTATCATTATTTTCCCTTTTGACGCGATTTGCGAATCAGCCCCTCATATTGATGGGCCAGCAAATGAGCTTGAATCTGAGCAACCGTATCAATACTGACACTAACCACGATAAGTAAACTTGTACCACCGAGATAGAAAGGTAATGAATGACGTGTGATAAAATATTCAGGAATTGTACAAATAAGCGCAAGATAACTTGCCCCAATCACTGTTAGTCGCGTCAAAACATGATCAAGATGTTCTGCCGTATTAAGACCTGGGCGATATCCCGGAACAATAGCGCCATTCTTCTTAAGATTTTCCGCTGTCTCTGTTGGATTAAAAACAACAGCCGTATAAAAGAAAGAGAAAAAAACAATGAGAGCAACAAAAAAGACATAATAGAAAGGTTGCCCTGGTGCTATATAAGAAGCAATTTTTGCTAAAATGCTATCCGGACTATATTTGGCACCAAAATTAGCAATCGTAACAGGCAATAGCAAAAGAGAACTTGCAAAAATAGGAGGAATAACGCCTGCCGTATTAATTTTCATTGGCAAGTGAGAACTTTGTCCCCCATAAATCTTCATTCCAACTTGGCGTTTTGGATACTGAATATAAACTCGTCGTTGTGCACGCTCCATAAACACAATGAATGCAAGAGCTAAAGCAAGCATCAAGAGAACACCAAAAATTATAAGAGGCTTAAGAGTTCCTTGACGCCCCAATTCGAGTGTGGAAGCAATCGCATGAGGCATACCCGCAACGATACCCGCAAAGATAATCAGAGAAACGCCATTTCCTATACCACGTTGCGTAATTTGCTCGCCTAACCACATTAAAAATAGAGTTCCACCAGCTAATGTCACAACAGCCGAAAACCTAAATAAGAAACCAGGATCAATAACCGGCTGCTCAGGAAGAGATTCTAAAGCAACAGCGATTCCCCAAGCTTGAATAGTTGCTAAAAATACCGTCCCATAACGAGTGTACTGATTAATCTTTTTACGACCTGATTCCCCTTCTTTCTTAAGAGCTTCAAGTTGTGGAGAAACGGCAGTTAAAAGCTGAACAATAATGCTTGCAGAAATATACGGCATAATGCCCAAAGCAAAAATAGTCATACGCCCAAGAGCACCGCCAGAAAACTTATCAAAAATGCCTAAAATACCGGTTGATTGCTTTGTCGCAATTGCTTGCATAATTAAAGCATCAATGCCAGGTAACGGAAGATAAGTGCCGAAGCGAAACACAAGAAGAGCAAGCAGGGTAAACCATAATCTTTTCTTGAGATCGTCGGCTTTCTTAAAAGCGCTGAGATCAAAATTTGTAGCAAATTGCTCAACGACAGAGGACATCTTTATTCCTTAGCAGTAAGGGGTTCTAAAAGTTCTACTTTACCCTTTATTTTTTCAATAGCTTCAAGAGCACCTTTTGTTGCTTTACTGATCTTTAAAGTGACTGGACTTGTAAGAATTCCTGTTGCAAGCAATTTTACACCATTAGAAGTTTTTCTAACAATCCCTTTTTCACGTAAAAGTTCTTCAGTAAGCTCAACCTTAGAGTCAAGAAGACCTTTATCTAAAGCAGCCTGAAGGCGTCCTAATGTAACTTCCTCATACTCAACTCGGAATATATTAGTGAATCCGCGTTTTGGAAGACGTCTGTAAAGAGGATTTTGACCACCCTCAAAGCCTTTAATAGAAACACCTGTACGTGCTTTTTGACCTTTTTGACCCTTACCAGATGTCTTACCAAGACCAGAAGCAAGCCCACGGCCTACACGTTTTCTGGCATGGGTAGCGCCAGCATTATCACGTAACTCATTTAATTTCATTTGAACACCTTAAACTAAAAATTCTCTTCAACACGCAAGAGGTGCTTTACTTTATTAATCATTCCACGAACAGAAGGAGTGTCCTCTAATTCGCGTGTCCGATGTAACTTATTTAATCCTAATCCTATCAAAGTAGCTGTTTGGCTAGCAGGACGGCGATTAGCACTTGAAATTTGTGTAATGCGAACTTTTTTCTGTATCTTAGTCATGAGCTTTCTCATTTGTTGCTTCATTATCACGGCGACCAACGATATCACCAACTTTTTTACCGCGCTTATGGGCAATTTGTCTTGGGCTTGAAACGCTTGTTAACGCTTCAAAAGTTGCTCTCACAAGATTTTGTGGATTGCTTGTCCCAATCGACTTACTTACAACATCATGAATCCCAAGAGCTTCAAAAACAGCACGCATAGGACCACCGGCAATAATTCCAGTACCTGCAGCAGCTGAGCGTAAGTGAACTTTACCTGCACCATAACGAGCTGTCACATCGTGATGTAGAGTACGTCCCTCACGAAGAGGAATCCGAACTAAACTTCTCTTTGCTCTTTCAGTTGCTTTACGAACAGCATCAGGAACTTCACGCGCCTTTCCGCTACCAAAACCAACACGACCTTTTCCATCACCAACAATCACAAGAGCAGAAAAGCCGAAACGACGACCTCCCTTTACAACTTTGGCAACACGATTGATGTTGACGAGCTTTTCAATAAGTTCAACATCTTTTTCTGTAGTGGGATTACGAGCCATCTTACTTTCCTTAGAATGATAAGCCATGAGCGCGAGCAGCTTCAGCCAATGCCTTCACACGGCCGTGATAAAGGTATGCTCCTCGATCAAAAACAACATTTGTAACGCCTAATTTTTTCGCTTTTTCAGCAACAAGCTTACCAACTAATTCAGCTGCAGCCTTATTACCACCACTACTTTCAACTCCTTTATCAAGAGTTGAAGCAGACGTTAAAGTTCGACGATTTTGATCATCAATAACCTGAGCATAGATATGCTTATTGGAACGATATACTGTGAGCCTTGGGCGTCCAACAGCAACACGCGCAATATGTGCTCTAACTCTTTGCTTACGACGATTGAATTTATCTTGCACAGTTAACATAGCTTTTACTTCTTCTTACCTTCTTTGCGGAGAATGAATTCATTCTCATATTTAATTCCCTTACCCTTATAAGGCTCAGGACCACGATAGTTACGAATTTCTGCAGCAACTTGCCCCACGCGTTGACGGCTCGCTCCAAAAATAGAAATTGACGTTGGTTTTTCACACTTAACCTGAACATCACTAGGAACTGGATATTCAATATCATGGCTGAAACCTAATTGCAAAACAAGGTTTTGACCTTGAACGGCAGCACGGTAACCAACACCGTTAATTTCAAGATTGCGCGTAAATCCTTGAGAAACACCTTTAATAAGGTTATCAACAAGTTTCTTTGTTGTTCCCCACATCATACGGGATTGTTTACTTTGTGAAGCTGGTTTAACAACAATTTTACCATCTTCAATTTTTGCAATAACATCAGAAGAGATAGGCATTGTTAATTGCCCTATTTTCCCCTTAGCCGTAAGTGTTGCACCAGAAATCTGGCACTCAACGCCTTGCGGAATTACTACTGGATTTTTTCCTACACGCGACATCTTAATTCTGCCCTCAATTAGAATACTTTAAACAAAACTTCTCCACCCACATTCTTTTCGCGTGCCTCATGATCGGACATAACGCCTTGAGAAGTTGAGAGGACAGAAATTCCAAGACCACCTTTAATCTTCTGCAATTCAGAAATTGCTGAATAAACGCGACGCCCTGGCTTTGAAACTCTTGAGATTTCATCAATGACCGGAGCACCATCGACATACTTCAATGTTACAACCATCTCCTTGATACCTGGACGTACCTCGTGAATTCCATAATCTTTGATATACCCTTCACGCTTTAAGACATCAAGTACGCTTGCACGCTCTTTAGATGCGGGTGAACGAACTTCTTGACGCCCTATCATTTGAGCATTTCTAAGACGGGTAATAAGATCACCAATCGGATCTGTAAAACTCATTTCAAACTCCTACCAACTTGCTTTAGTCAAACCAGGAATAAGCCCTAGTGACCCTAATTCTCTTAATGCAATACGTGACATTTTAAATTTGCGATAAACACCACGTGACCGCCCTGAAACTTCACAACGATTGCGAACACGAATTCTTGCACCATTTCTGGGAAGAGCTGCTAGCTTTAAAGTCGCATCAAAACGATCTTCAGGAGCCAATTCACGATTATAAATAATTTCTTTTAGCTTCGCACGACGCCCAGAAAATTGCTCTGACATTTTCCGTCGACGATTATTTTTTTCAACTGAACTCAGTTTTGCCATTCTTTTTACCTTAATTCATAAAGGGGAAATTAAACCCACTCAACAAAGCCAATGCTTCTGAATCTGTTCGAGCAGTCGTCACAATAATAATATCAAGACCACGAACCTTCTCAACCTTGTCATAGTCTATTTCAGGGAAAACGATATGCTCTTTTATGCCCATAGCAAAATTTCCACGCCCATCAAAGCATTTTTTAGAAACCCCTCTAAAATCGCGAATACGAGGCATCGCAATATTGACGAGACGATCTAAAAATTCATACATGCGCGCTTGTCGAAGCGTAACCTTAGTCCCTAATGGTACGCCTTCACGCACCTTAAATCCAGCAATAGACTTCTTTGCTTTTGTTATCACTGGTTTTTGACCTGAAATCGCCGTAAGTTCACTCACAGCAATTTCAATTTTCTTTTTATCCTGAGCGGCTTCACCCACTCCCATATTGAGGACAATTTTTTCAATCTTAGGAACTTCCATAGGATTGGCATAATTGAACTGCTTTACGAGTTCAGCTTTTACAACTTTTTCATAATGTTCGCGTAACCGGACCATTGGTACTGCCTTTACTTATCAATAATTTCGCCTGAACGTTTTGCATAGCGCACTTTACGTCCATTCTCAAGGTTTTTCATTCCAACACGTGTTGGTTTATCATCCTGAGGGTCAGCATGCATCACATTCGAGACATGAATAGGAGCTTCTTTACGTACAATCCCACCTGCATTGCCCATTGAAGGCTTCTGGTGTTTCGCTTGTACATTAATACCACTTACCACAACACGACCATCTGTACGCAAAACTTGAGTGATTTCCCCCATTTTGCCCTTATCTTTACCAGCAATCACAACAACGCGATCGCCTTTTTTTACTTTCCAACTTTGCAACATTATAGCACCTCAGGAGCAAGAGAGATAATTTTCATAAAGTTTTTAGAACGAAGCTCACGGGTTACTGGCCCGAAAATACGTGTTCCAAGAGGCTCCATGTTATTGTTAATAAGAACAGCAGCATTTCGATCAAATCGAATTGCTGTTCCATCTTGACGACGAACTTCTTTCGACGTTCTCACAATAACGGCCTTATGCACTTCACCTTTTTTTACGCGGCGATCCGGAATAGCATCCTTTACAGCCACAATAATAACATCACCAACAGAAGCATAACGTCGGCCCGTTCCGCCTAATACACGGATACATTCAACTCGACGCGCTCCAGAATTGTCGGCAACTTCTAAATTTGTTTGTTCTCTAATCATCGTTCTGCCTTAACTTTTTAGGCCTGTTGTTCTCTAATAACTTCCCAAGACTTCCGCCTCGAAAGTGGACGACATTCACGAATCGTCACTTGCTCACCAACTTGACATTGATTTCCTTCATCATGCGCCGCATATTTTTTTGAGCGCGTAATAAACTTTTTATACATTGGGTGCTGAACACGACGCTCAACACGAATAATTGCTGTCTTTTCACATGCTGTGCTAACAACAACTCCTTGTAAAACTCTACGAGGCATCTAAAACTCCTTATGCTATGCTTGGCTCAGCGCACTTTGACGCTGAAGGGTTTTAATTTGAGCTATTTCTCTTCTCGCCTCACGAAATCGTGCTGTTGACGTGATTTGACCAGCAACTCGCTGAAAGCGCAAATTCATCAATTCTCTTCTTAACTGAATTGCCATATCCTGTAATTCAGAATTGGTTTTTCTTTTTAAATCTTCTACCTTTAACATTTTCTATCCTTCAGCACCAATACGAGCCACAAAACGAGTTTTTATAGGAAGCTTTGCCGCCGCTAATTCAAATGCTCTTTTTGCCAGATCAGCGGGGATGCCGTCAAGCTCAAACATAATTCTTCCTGGCGCAACACGGCAAGCCCAGTATTCAGGATTTCCTTTACCACTTCCCATACGAACTTCAGCTGGTTTCGTTGAAACAGGCACATCTGGAAAAATTCGAATCCATACACGACCTGAACGGCGAATATGACGTGTAATAGCACGACGAGCCGCTTCGATCTGACGTGCTGTAACACGAGCAGGCTCAAGTGCCTTTAATCCAAAAGCACCAAAGTTAAGAGAAGTTCCACCTTTTGAAACACCGTGGATACGACCTTTATGTGCTTTACGAAATTTTGTTCTTTTAGGAGCTAACATCTCTCACCTTTATTTTAAACGTTCGCTTGAGCTGGACTACGATTTTCGATAGCTAAAGGATCGCGTTCTAAAATTTCACCCTTGAAAATCCATACTTTAACACCGCAAATGCCGTAAGTCGTTTTTGCCTCACCCTGACCATAATCTACGTCAGCACGTAAAGTATGAAGTGGGACACGTCCTTCACGATATTGTTCATCACGTGCGATTTCAGCTCCACCTAAACGGCCAGATACCAAAACACGCATTCCTTTTGCACCCAGACGCATCGTTGTTTGCATTGCACGCTTCATAGCGCGGCGATAACTTACACGACGTTCAATTTGTTGCGCAATACTTTCTGCAACTAATTTAGCATCAAGCTCAGGCTTACGAACTTCGACGATATTAAGACTTACTTCGCCCTCAACCATCTTTGCAAGATCGCTACGAAGCTTCTCAATATCCGTTCCTTTTTTACCAATTACAACACCAGGCCTTGAAGCATGAATTGTAACAACAGCCCTTTTTGTTGGACGCTCAATAATAATTTTAGAGATACCAGCTTGGGGTAATTTTTTATAAAGGTATTCACGGATCTTAATATCTTCGATCAATAAATCACCATAATTTTTACTCGCAAACCATCTAGAATCCCAAGTTCTATTAATTCCAAGGCGTAAGCCAATTGGTTTTACTTTTTGTCCCATTACGCTTGATCCCTTTGTTCACGCAAAATAACACTAATACGGCTGAAAGGTTTTAAAATTTTAGAACCCCGCCCACGTGCTCGCGCCATAAAACGTTTCATTACTAAACCTTTTCCAACATGCGCCTCTGCAACATAAAGGCGATCCATATCAAGACCATGATTATTTTCTGCGTTAGAAATCGCAGAAACAACTAAGTCATAAACAGCCTTGGCAGAACGTTTTCTTGAAAACAATAAATGATCTAAAGCATCACTAACATGCTTGCCACGAATCATTCCTGCAATTAAATTCAGCTTACGTGGACTAATTCTTAAAGTGCGAAGTGTCGCACCAGCTTCAGTCGCGTCGAGCTTACGTGGTGTCGCTTTCTTTGACATTGTTATCCTCTTTTAGCCTTCTTATCACCAGCATGGCCATGGAATGTCCGCGTTAATGCGAACTCTCCAAATCGATGCCCAATCATTTCTTCCGTTACGAGTACAGGTATGAACTTATGACCATTATGTACGGCAAAAGTCAAGCCCACAAATTGCGGCATAATCGTTGAACGCCGCGACCAGGTTTTAACAACTTCTTTACGTGCACTTTCTTGAGCTGCTTCTGCTTTTTTCAGAAGAAAGCCATCTACAAAAGGACCTTTCCAAACCGAGCGTGCCACTACTTCAACTCCTTAAATTAACTACTTCTTATTGCGTCTTCTAATAATCATTTTATCAGAAGGTTTCTTACCTCTTGTTTTTTTACCCTTTGTTGGCTTGCCCCAAGGGGTAACAGGATGACGTCCACCGGATGTTTTACCTTCACCACCACCATGAGGGTGATCGATTGGGTTCATAGCCACACCACGAACAACAGGACGACGACCAAGCCAACGTGAACGTCCAGCCTTACCTAGGCTAATGTTCTTTTGGTCTGGATTGGAAACAGCTCCAATTGTTGCACGACATTCACCAGAAACAACTCTCAACTCACCAGAGGTTAAGCGAAGCTGGATATTTCCAGCATCACGTCCAATGATCTGAGCATAAGTTCCTGCAGAACGTGCAAGCTGCCCACCTTTTCCAGGTCTCATTTCAATATTATGAATAATCGTTCCAACTGGAATCCCTTTAAGCGCAAGGCAGTTACCTGTCTTGATATCAGCCTTCTCTCCAGACTCAACTTGATCTCCAAGAGCCAAACGTTGAGGCGCCAAGATATAAGAAAGAGTATCATCTGCATACCGAATCAAAGCAATAAAAGCTGTTCGATTTGGATCATACTCAAGACGCTCAACCTTAGCAATCATGCCATCTTTGCGACGCTTAAAGTCAACAATACGGTAACGTCTTTTGTGCCCACCACCCTTTTGGAAAGAAGTAATACGACCATGGTTATTACGACCACCTGTATTTTTCTTTCCTTCTGTAAGGGTCTTTATAGGCTTACCACTCCATAACTCTGAACGATCAACTAAAACAAGTTGGCGCTGTCCAGGGGTTGTGGGTCTAAATGTTTTTAATGTCATTTTATAATCCTGCACCTACATCAATGGTATGACCTTCAGCCAAAGTAACAATCGCTTTTTTATAATCGCTGCGACGGCCTTCACGCCCTTTGAATCTCTTAGTCTTTCCTTTTTGAAGGAGCGTATTAACAGCTACAACCTTAACTTTAAAGATTTGCTCAATAGCACTCTTTATTTCAGGCTTAGTCGCTTCTAATAATGTCTTAAATCCGTATTGACGGAATTGAGACGCTATTGTTGACTTTTCAGTCATGAGAGGCGCTTGAATAACTGTGAGCGCACGCTCCATTCCAATTAATTGGCGATTAATATCTTTATTTTTCATCTTAGCCTCTGCTCTATGCTTTCTACCGCTGCCTTCGTCAAAACCAATGTGTCACGACGAATGATGTCATAAACATTCAATCCTTGTTGTGGCAGAACATCGATATACGGAATATTCCGAACAGCTAAAGAAAAATTCTTACTTACTTCAACACCATCGACAAAGAGAGCATTTTTTAAACCTAATTTTTCAAGGTTTTTAACAGCATCTTGTGTCTTTGGCGTCTTTTGCTCAAGAGAATCGACAACAAAAAGCTTACCTTCAGCTAATTTTGAAGAAAGCGCTGTCATCAATCCAAGACGACGAACTTTTTTCTGCAAGCTATAACCGTGATCACGAACAACGGGACCAAATATTACAGCACCACCGCGGAATTGAGGAGAACGAAGACTTCCTTGACGGGCACGTCCTGTTCCTTTTTGCTTCCATGGCTTGCGGGTCGTTCCACTAATATCACTGATTCCACGAGTCTTATGTGTACCAGCACGACGTTTTGCCAATTGCCAATTCACAACACGTGTTATGATATCACGGCGCAAAGGAAGACCAAAGATTTCAGAGGCAAGCTCTATTTGGCCAATCTTTTCATTTTCTAAATTAATAATATCGCACTTTATCATCGAAACACTCTAACTTATTCAGTTGTTTCTGTGGGCGTTTCAGCCTCAACAGATTTTACTTCCTCAGTCTCTTGCGGAGCTGAAACACTTGCTGCTTTTATGCTAGCTTCACTCTTTGCCATGAGAGACGCAGGATAAGGCGCATTTTCAGGACGGGATTTCTTAATTGCATCATTAATAACAACATAAGAACCTTCGCCCCCAGGAATATTCCCGCGAACCAAAATAAGCCCTTTTTCAACATCCGTTGAAAAAATTTGCAAATTTTGAGTTGTAACCTGCTCACATCCAAGATGTCCTGCCATCTTTTTGCCTTTAAAAACACGGCCTGGATCTTGGCGTTGTCCTGTGGAACCATGGCTTCTATGGGTAATCGAAACACCGTGAGAAGCTCTGAGTCCGCCGAAATTGTGGCGCTTCATAACACCAGCGAAACCTTTACCTACTGATGTTGCAGTGACGTCAACATACTGGCCAGGCACGAAATGATCAACAGAAATCTGCGCACCAAGCTCAAGTAATGCATCTTCTGCAACTCGAAACTCTTTTAGAACTCTTTTGAGCTCAATTTTTTTCTTTGCAAAACTGTCTCGCACGGGCTTTGAAACCTTCTTAGCCTTAACAAGGCCTACACCTAGTTGAACAGCGTTATAACCGTGCTTTTCTGTTGTTTTTACATCTGTGACCTGACATGCATCCACTTTTAAAAGTGTCACGGGCACATGCTCGCCTTGTGGGCTGAGAATGCGTGTCATTCCTAATTTTTCAGCAATTAATCCTGTGCGCATCATTCTCTCCTAGAGCTTAATCTCGACGTCAACGCCTGCTGCCAAGTCTAACTTCATCAAGGCATCAACAGTTTGCGGAGACCACTCAGTAATATCTAATAATCTTTTATGAGTCCGAATTTCGAACTGCTCTCTGGATTTTTTGTCAATATGCGGAGAGCGGTTAACTGTAAACACTTCTTTCTTTGTTGGCAAAGGAATAGGTCCACACACACGCGCGCCAGTTCGCTTCGCAGTATTTACAATCTCTCGCGTTGATTGATCAAGGACACGATGATCAAACGCTTTTAACCGAATCCGTATATTTTGGTTTTCCATTATACCCTAAATTAAGCGAGTATTTTAGTAACGACACCCGCTCCAACAGTACGACCACCTTCGCGAACCGCAAAGCGTAATCCTTCATCCATCGCAACAGGCGCTATAAGCTCTGCTGTAAGCTTAATGTTATCCCCTGGCATAACCATCTCAACACCATCAGGTAGCTTTACTGTCCCTGTAACATCCGTCGTACGGAAGTAAAATTGTGGGCGATAGTTATCAAAAAATGGCGTATGACGACCACCTTCTTCTTTCGTCAAAATAACAACTTCAGCTTCAAACTTTGTATGCGGTGTAATCGTTCCAGGAGCTGCCAATACCTGACCACGCTCTACATCTTCACGACTCACTCCACGCAATAGCGCTCCAATGTTATCTCCAGCTTCTCCACGATCAAGAAGCTTACGGAACATCTCAACGCCCGTAACAATTGATTTTGCCGTATCTTTAATACCAACAATCTCAATCTCTTCTCCAACCTTAATAACACCGCGCTCAATACGTCCTGTCACAACTGTTCCACGTCCAGAAATGGAAAACACATCTTCAATCGGCATCAAAAATGGCTTCTCAACTTCGCGAGCCGGTTGCGGGATATAGGAATCTACCGCTGCCATTAATTGCATAATTGCTTCTTTACCAATCTTGTCTTCACGACCCTCAAGCGCACACAACGCTGATCCCTTAACAATCGGAATCTGATCCCCAGGAAATCCATAAGAAGACAATAAATCTCTAATCTCTAATTCAACCAAATCCAATAATTCTGGATCGTCAACCATATCAACCTTGTTCATAAACACGACCAACGCTGGAACGTTAACCTGGCGAGCCAACAAAATGTGCTCACGTGTCTGTGGCATCGGACCATCCGCTGCTGACACAACCAAAATCCCTCCGTCCATCTGCGCCGCACCCGTAATCATGTTCTTCACATAGTCCGCGTGTCCAGGACAGTCAACGTGCGCATAGTGACGATTCTCTGTCTCATACTCAACGTGTGCCGTCATCATACGCCGTAAATGTCGCTCCGCCGCTCTCCGCCAATACCTTCGTTATCGCTGCCGTCAACGTCGTCTTACCATGGTCAACGTGCCCAATCGTTCCTACGTTGCAATGCGGCTTATTTCGCTCAAACTTCGCCTTACTCATGTTTTATCACTCCTCAAGATCTATATTTATATCTGTGGTTAGTGGAGCGGGTGAAGGGAATCGAACCCTCCTCACCAGCTTGGAAGGCTGGAGCTTTACCACTAAGCTACACCCGCGAACTACCTATGACCCACCTTACTTATTCCTAAGCAATCTTAGGAATGGTGGAGGGAGTAGGATTTGAACCTACGTAGACATACGTCGGCAGATTTACAGTCTGCTGCCTTTGACCGCTCGGCCATCCCTCCAGACGAAGATGAAAGCACTATAACTTATCTGCCGATCTATAAGGATTTCTACGAAGATGTCAACCCGAATATCCTTATTTTTATGTATATTTTTTTATTGTGTTGTTTATCAGGCTATTTTATAAGGCCTTGCTCAAAGATAAAACCTACTTTAGAGTTCTAAAATGATTGATTTCTCGCATTCTCTCTCCCTTACAGGAAAACGCTGGCAAGAAAAAGCTTGCGATACTCGCCTTGCATTTGCTCTGTCTCAACGTTTAGATGAACCTGAAATTGTAGGACGCCTCCTCGCAAGCCGAAATATTACCCTTGAAGACGCTCCTCATTTTTTGAATCCTTCTTTAAAAAATCTTTTGGTTGATCCCTCTCACCTGCATGATTTAACCAATGCTCTCCAAAGAATTGTTCAAGCTATAAAAGAAAAAGAAAAAATATGCATCTTTGGAGATTATGATGTCGATGGCGCAACGTCAACAGCCCTTCTGTATCGCTATTTTAAACAAATTGGCATCCAAGTAGATTTCTATATCCCCGATCGTCTTCAGGAAGGCTATGGTCCCAATATTCCAGCCTTAGAAAAGCTTCATCAATCAGGCGTTCACCTTATTATCACTGTCGATTGCGGAACGACTTCTCACGAACCTCTCCAAATGGCTAAAAACATAGGCCTTGACGTTATCGTCATTGATCATCATATCGGCGAACCCAAATTACCCTCCGCAATTGCCATTGTGAACCCTAACCGTTTAGATCAAGAAAGTCCCTGCCAAACATTGGCCGCCGTAGGGGTAAGCTTTTTGTTACTTGTTGCACTCAATCGAACACTCCGTCAGCAAGGTTATTTCACTTCCTTTCCTGAACCTAACCTCCTACAATTTCTTGATTTAGTGGCTTTAGGAACAGTCTGCGATGTTATGCCTTTACAGAAGCTTAATCGGGCCTTTGTAACTCAAGGATTGAAAGTGATGGCACAACGACAAAATTTGGGCCTTAAAACGCTGATGGATACAGCAGGCTTGCAAGAAGCGCCTTCAGCTTATCATTTAGGATTTATGCTAGGGCCGCGCATTAATGCAGGTGGACGGGTCGGAAAATCGACCCATGGTGTTACCCTTTTAACAACAGAAGATCCCGCACTTGCCCAGCAAATCTCTCACGAACTTGAAATTTTTAACCGAGAACGCCAAGCTATTGAGGCCGAAGTCCTTCAAGAAGCCCAATCTCAAGCTGCCATTGAAATTAATCAAAGCTCTATTTTAATTGTTGAAAACACACATTGGCACCCTGGCGTCATAGGAATTGTTGCAGGTCGACTCAAAGATTCTTACCACCGCCCAACGCTAGTGATAAGCTTTGATGAAAACGGGATTGGAAAAGGCTCTGGTCGTTCTATTACGGGCATTGACCTAGGCTCTCTTATCCAAGCAGCACGCCAAAGCAATCTTATCATAGCAGGCGGAGGACATGCCATGGCTGCAGGTTTTACCATAGAAAAATCAAAACTTGATCTCTTCAAAACTTTTTTAAATGAACGCATCCAAGCTCTCAATCTTGATTTAGTTCCTCGCCTAACAATTGATGGCTACCTTTCCTTAAGTTCTGCAACGCCTGAATTCTTACAAAAATTAGAACGCTTAGCACCTTATGGACAAGGCAATCCTACGCCACGATTTGTCTTTTCAAATATTCGCATCCTTCATGCAGAGATTGTTGGCAAGAATCACATCAAATGTCAGATAGGGACCTTGGAAGGAAATCGACTTCAAGCAATTGCTTTTAAAAGTTATGAAACTCCTTTAGGACCAGCGCTTTTAAATCATTCTGGTCGCCTCTTTCATATCTTAGGAGCCTTAAAACTTGATTCCTGGTCGGGCAAAGATCGTGTTCAACTCTCAATCGAAGATGCTCTTTTTGCGTCAGAGACCCTTCCCCTCAAACAAGCAAGTTTATTATGATGCGGCCCCTCATTAAGGACATAAGCAGCAAGTTACTTGATTTTATTTTACCGCCTCAATGCATTAATTGCACCACTTCTGTCTTGCAACAAGGTGGCCTTTGCGCAGATTGTTGGGAAAAAATTAACTTCATCAGTAAACCTTTCTGCTCTCTCTGTGGATTTCCCTTTAATATTTCTATTGAAAATGAAAATATTTGCGCCCCGTGCGCTCGAAAATCCCCCCTTTTCGCAAGAGCACGTGCTGCTATTTATTATAATGATGCAAGCAAACCGATGATCCTTCGCTTTAAGCATGCTGACGCCCTTCATATAACGCCTCTTTTTGCGGAATGGCTCTATCAAGCGGGGCATGATTTATTTCCACAAGCTGAATATCTTGTTCCCACCCCTTTACATTGGAGTCGACTCGTTTATAGAGGCTATAATCAAGCAGCACTTTTAAGCCAAAAACTTAGCAAAAAAACAAAAATCCCTCACCTACCCGATCTTCTTGAGCGTACTCGTAGAACGCCACCTCAAGGCGAATTAACCTCTAAAGAACGGGAAAAAAACGTTTCTAATGCCTTTAAATTAAACAAAAAATATAAACAACTTATTCGCGATAAACACATTTTGCTTATTGATGACGTTTTTACGTCAGGTGCAACCGTACAAGCTTGTACTAAGATTTTAAAAAAATCTGGTGCAAAGCAAATAGATATATTAACATTAGCAAAAGTTATTAAACCAAAGATTTGAGACTCCCATGTCTATCCTCCAGAACACCATTATTATCTATTCTACACCTATCTGCCCTTATTGTACGCTGGCAAAAAATCTTTTAACAAGAAAAGGGTTGATGTTCACAGAAGTCGACGTTTCAGATCCTCAAGAGCGTCTTGCTCTTATGGAAAAAGCAGGCGGCCGCAAAACAGTCCCGCAAATTTTTATTAATGATCACCACATTGGTGGATATGATGACCTTACTTCCGCTGATCAGAGCGGTGAGTTGGATAATTTATTACGGAAGTAAATGCAAATATACTTAGAATGTTAGTTTTTTAAGTTCTAAAACTAGATAAATATCTTTTTTCAAATAGTATGTTTTTTCTTTTTTATTATTACTTCTATAAACATCTCTCCCTCAATCAATAAAAGAATCCTTTAAAATGCTTATATTTTATGTTTGCTAATTAGCTCTTATCAAGCTAATTGTTTAATGTTAGAGTTTTTAGGTTTTAACAAAGAAGGAAGTAAACATGACAAAGTCTGAATTAGTTGCTACAATTTCTCAACACTTTAAAACAAAAGCAGAAGCAGAGCGCGCCCTTGAAGCAGTTCTTGAATCTATTCAAGTTAGCTTAAAAAAAGGTGAAGATGTTCGTATCGTTGGATTTGGCACTTTCAGTGTAAGCCAAAGAGCTGCTCGCACAGGCCGTAATCCTCGCACAGGTGAAGAAATTAAAATTCCTGCAACAAAGACTCCTACATTCAAAGCAGGAAAAGAACTCAAAGAAGCTGTTAATAAGTAATCGTTTTCAGTTTATAAAATAAAAGCCTGTAAGGGAAACCTTGCGGGCTTATTTTTTTTCAAAAAATTTCCTTTTTAGCTTTAATTTTCTCACTCTTTACAATTTACTTTTCAGAAATTTAGCCACGTAAAATCTTAAGAGATCAGACCGCTTGATTTTTCACCATACAGCGGTCTGATCTCTCATAAATTAAGCGCTTACCTTACCAAAAATTATTGTCTCCAACGTATCAATAGAGAATTGTAGTGGTACGCTCTCCATATCTTCCTCTTTTCCTGCCATAATTTCTTGTATCTCTCCACTATCACCAAGTTCTTGCATGTGCCTTCCCTCTATTTCATCCTCTTCCCCTGCGGTCCATTTTTGGCCCTTTAATTCTAGGCCAGGCAGTAGCAATAAATAAGCATTTTTTACATCTTGAACCGTAATTAACGGATGAATCAGTTCTCGGTCTTGTCGAATACGAGGATGTTCTGAATAGATGCATAATTTATATAATAAACCTTCCATAGAAAGATAACCCGTTCCAGGGGCACGCAATATATTAGAATATTTCATGTGAAATACTTTAATTTCTTTTTTTGCCTTTTCAATTAAATCATTAATTTTATTAATATCTTTATTCAAAATCTCAATAACATCTTCATAATTTTCTTTTTCAGCACTTATATTTTGTGGTTTAGTTTCTTGAGAACCTTGAAACAGTTTTTCTTGTACCTCTTTTACGGAAGAGTCTAAATTTTCTTTATCCTTTTTCCATGTTTTTTGAGGGAAATTTTCAATACTTTCCCTCACACGCCTTTCAAAAGAATATAAAAACATTAATATATACCAAATACTGTGAGCGCGATGACGAATTTCTTCTTTTCCTAGAGACTCTGCTTTTTCGAGCTTTTCTCTAGCAAGATCCGGCATTTTACTTTTCTTTTCTTCGCTCAATAAGCTTGCATGTTTAAAATGAATAAATGTCTTTGTAGAATTCATAAGTATCTTCACGGAATCAAGAAAAGAAATTGTTCCAGAACTTGGCCCTTCTTCAATATTTTTAATAAAGACTTCTTTTGAAGAATTCAGTTGAAGGTTATCAGGGAGTTCTCCTGATAAAAAGAATTTTGAATAATATTGAACAATCCCACTCGTGATTGTCCTAATATGATCATACATAGTGACAAATTCTTCACTGAGATGTGCTTCTCGCTGTTTTTCAATTTGATAAGATAAAGGACACCAAGAAGAAAGATATCCAAGTTCTTCCATTTTCTGTTGTGTCTCTGGAGAAAATGAATTTTTAACTTCCTTCAAATCGTCTTTAATCTCTCCAGAAGAAAAACCTTTATTCACTTTAAATAATGAAATAAACATTATTAATATTATATATTTTTTTCCTTTTAAAAAATGTCCGTCCATAAAAATAACTCCCAATAAAACAAATACAGAATATAAAATATAATTTCTATTTATTGAAAAATTGTTAATATAGAAAAAATTTTTTATTTTAAAATGAGCTAAATACACTATCAATTTTTAATATAAAAATCTTGTAGTTTATTTGATTACATTATTTTAGAATAAAGGAAAAATAATTCACAAACTGCATTCGAAAGAAAAATAGATTTTATGTGGCCACATTATAAGAAAAAAATTTATAAAATCGTTCAATGTCTCCTATTCATATATCTATTTATTTTTATAATTGATATTGGGTTTATGCTTATTAAAAGCGATATTTCTCTGCAGCCTGTAACGATATCCCGTGATCATGAGCTTGCAACTTATAATCCCAGTCCTCCTGTTTATTTAATTTCTTATGCAAGTGGACATGATGTTTTTTTTAAGAATCAAGCTACCCTTTCTTATTCTGCCCTCAATAAAGGCATTGATCATATTTTTCAATTCAGAAGAAATCATATAGATCCTGTTTTTTATGAAAAAAACAAAGCAACCTTAGAAATTAAATCTGGGGGAGGATATTGGCTATGGAAACCATATTTCATCGCCAAGATGCTTAATGAGATCCCTGAAAATTCAATTCTAATTTATGCTGATTCTGCAGTAATTTTTTATAAGCCCATTACAAAAATTTTAGATCTTTTAAAAGAGCATGATATTATACTTCTTCAAGATGGGTGCCCTCGAAAAGGATACGGCACTATTGGACAAAAGACCAAGCGAGAACTATTACAATTCTTGGAAATGGATACTCCTGACATTAGGCAAAGACCAGGGAATTGGGCTTGTCTTTTCATATTTAAAAATACGCCCAATGCACGTAAATTTGCGGATCGTTGGCTTGAATTAAGCCAGAATTTAAAGATACTTAGTCCTGCTATGATTGATTTTAAGATTCAACATCCAGAACTTATCTGTCATGGTGCTGATCAAAGTATTGCGGGTCTCGTTGCTGAACAAATGAAAGAAAAAGTTTATTATATTCACTCTGATATGCTGAGAGAACTTGGTATTCAGAATGTCCATCGCCACCCTAATCGTCAATATATATCAACGCTTCCTTATATTTTTCGTATATTTAAGATTAACGAATGGTTTTACAACTCTAAGATAATCCAAACTATTAGAAGCTGGTTTTATGAAAATTAACTTCATTTAAAAAGCAATTTTTGATTAAAGTTAAGAATAAAGAAACCTAGCTCTTTCCTCAAAGGCCCCAAGCATTTGAGAAACAATCGTTGTAAAAACAGACTCTGTCGCTTTTTGTAAAAAAGATGATTTTAATTCAAATTCTAGGTCAAAATTGACCTGACAACTCTTGGGCGTTATCGACTGGAAATGCCACTGATTCTTGAGATATTTTAAGGCCCCTTTTGCATACTGCACATTAATGGCTGCTAAAGGCATTAACATGACTTCTGACATATAAGATTCTTGGAAAAACTTATATCCAATTTTAAGTTCTGCAATAAGCTTATTCCCATCACGTTGATGAATTATGGCGCCTCGACACCACGGTAAAAATTCAGGGTAACGCTCGATATCAGCAACTAATTTAAAGAGCTGATCCTGAGAATAAGGAAAAATTTTCTGCTCAGTATGCCTGATCATTTTCCGTCTTCATATGATCTTAGAGCCGCATTACGAGCCTGCTTAAGCTTTATAAAATCTTCTCCAGCATGATAAGAAGAACGCGTTAAAGGAGAGGCCGAAACCATTAAAAATCCTTTTCCACGCGCCATACGCTCATAATCTTTAAATTCATCAGGCTCAACAAACCGCATCACTTCATGATGTTGAGGCGTAGGTTGTAGATACTGGCCAATTGTTAAAAAATCGACATCTGCTGATCGCAGATCATCCATGACTTGATAAACTTCCTGTTTTGTTTCTCCTAACCCCACCATAAGCCCAGATTTTGTAAAAAGATTGGGGTTTAACTGCTTTACGCGGTCCAAAAGATTAACAGAGTGATAATAACGAGCCCCT
Source organism: Candidatus Paracaedimonas acanthamoebae (assembly GCA_017307065.1). NCBI lineage: Bacteria > Pseudomonadati > Pseudomonadota > Alphaproteobacteria > Holosporales > Caedimonadaceae > Candidatus Paracaedimonas > Candidatus Paracaedimonas acanthamoebae. The sequence goes on along the minus strand of JAFKGL010000032.1, from coordinate 2,081 downwards.
GGACGCACATTGGAATAGAGACGTGGGACTGTCTCAACATTATGATTATAAACATCCGGCTGAGCTTCAACAACGATTTCTAAAGCGCCTTCTTTCCTTAAAAAATCAGGGGTTAAAATCTCAATTGTTGTATGGGGAGAAGTTTTACGGATTTCCTTAATAACTTGGGAAAAATGTTGAGCACCTCCATCAGGTAAATCGTCTCGATCTACTGAAGTTATCACAACATGAGAAAGCCCTAGCTTTGCAAGTGCCTCAGCAACTCTTTCCGGTTCATGAGGATCAAGCTGATCGGGCCTTCCTGTTGCAACATTACAGAAACGACATGAACGCGTGCACACACTTCCTAAAATCATGATTGTTGCATGTTTTTTGGCCCAACATTCGCCAATGTTAGGACAAGCCGCTTCTTCACAAACCGTATTAAGTTTATGAACCTTCATAAGATCACGTGTGGCCTGATATTCTTGAGAAACAGGCGCCTTTACACGGATCCAATCAGGTTTCTTTAAAGAAGCACGTTCTGTCACTTTTTATTACCTTTATTAATAATGAAGTCCACGCCCAAAAGCAGCTAAAGGAGATTCATGCATCATTTCTGAAAGAGTTGGATGAGGGAAAATAGTTGCCATTAATTCCGCTTCTGTTGCTTCACATGTCTTAGCAATAGCATACCCTTGAATTAATTCTGTTACTTCTGCTCCAATCATATGAGCACCTAACAATTCACCTGTTTTAGCATCAAAAATTGTTTTAATCAGTCCTTCAGGCTCTCCAAGAGCTATAGCTTTGCCATTTCCCATAAATGGAAAACGACCAACTTTAAGCTCATACCCTTGTTCCTTGGCTTTCTTTTCAGTCAATCCAATACTTGCAACCTGGGGCGTACTATAAGTACATCCAGGAATATTCTCACGCTTTAAGGGGTGTATATCTTTATGACCAGCAATTTTCTCAATTGCCAAAATTCCTTCATGACTCGCCTTATGTGCGAGCCAAGGAGCCCCTGCGACGTCACCAATCGCATAAACACCCGGCTCTGAAGTTTCTGCCCATTGATTAACAACAATATGCGAATGCTCAACCTTCACTTTTGTACTTTCAAGTCCAAGATTTTCAACATTCCCAACAATGCCTACCGATGAAATTGCTTTTTCAACAACAAGTTCAATTTGTTTTCCACCACTTTCCAAGAGTGCATTAAGACCTTGAGAAGTTTTAGTGACAGACGTCACGGTTGTGGCTAAATGGAATTTAATCCCTCGTTTTTCAAACATTTTTTTCGCCATTAGCGAGATTTCTTCATCCTCAGCCGGAAGGATTCGATCAACAACTTCGACCACAGTTACCTCGGCTCCCAAAGAACGATAGAAACTTGCAAATTCAATCCCAATCGCTCCAGATCCTACCACTAATAAAGATTTTGGCATTTTTTCTGGGACCATCGCCTCTCGGTAGGTCCATATGTTTTCTTTATCAGGTTGAAGATTGGGAAGGGTCCGTGCCCGAGCACCTGTGGCAATAATAACATTTTTTGCAAGCAAAATTTCTACGACTTTTGCCTCTTGCGTTATCTCAATTTTATGAAGACCGCCTTGTTTGCCATTAAATTTTCCATAGCCATTATAAACTGAAATCTTATTTTTTTTCAAAAGATGCTCAACTCCTTTTGAAAGCTGATTTGCGACTTGTCGTGAACGTTCAACGATCTTTGTCAGCTCAAATCCTACCTTTTCGGCTTTTAAACCGAATTTATCGGCATGATGCATATAATCAAGTATTTCTGCGGATCTCAGCAATGCTTTTGTTGGAATACATCCCCAGTTAAGACAAATCCCTCCAAGATGATTTGCTTCAATAATCGCCGTCTTGAATCCGAGCTGGGCAGCTCGAATAGCTGTCACATAACCCCCTGGGCCTGCACCAATAATAACGACATCAAAAGTGGTCTCTGTCATTTAATTCTCCTTTAGGACTTCCTTTTTTCTAACTTATGGACTATAGAGAAAACATTACTTAACGTGAAGCTGCAAGGCTTAAATTTTATCTTAAGTAGATTATTACCATGGTTGCAACTTCTC